>JAGLPO010000001.1 GCA_023137275.1 Candidatus Parcubacteria bacterium
ATGGAATGGAAAAAGATTATCAGGAATTAATTAAAGAATAACGTATGAAATCGGCCAAAAAAACATCAATCATTTATCTTCGGTCCCGGCTAAATGCCATTGCCCGCCATATTCCCAGGCCGGTTAAAAAAAATTTATTTTTGCTCCGCTACTGCTGGCAAAAAATTACCCAGCCTAAAATTAATAAACAGCCGGTTTTTATTTTGGGTAATCAAAAATCCGGCTCCACTGTTATTGCCACATTGCTTGCTCTCCACACGGGACAAAAAGCATCAATTGACCTAAGAAATGAATACGCCCGTCCCGCCCTTGAATTGTTCCAAAAGAAAAAAATTACATTCGTTGATTTTATTAATAATAACAAACTGGATTTTTCCAAAAATATTATAAAATCACCAGAGCTTACTTTTTTTTCCAATGAACTTAAAAAAAATTTTAATAAAGCCAAATTCGTTTTAATAATCAGGGACCCAAGGGATAATATTAGAAGCATTTTAAACCGCTTAAACATCCCGGGCGATCAAGCTGATATCAGCGCGAAGCAATTTGCCAAACTAAAGCCTAATTGGCAAAAGGCGCTTAGGGTTAATTGGCTTAATGAAAAGGAGGGAAATTATATTGAAAATTTGGCCGTTCGTTGGAATAAGATCGCTAATATATACAATTTGCGTAAAAAAAATTTTATTCTGATTCATTTTGAGGATTTTCTTAAAAATAAAAAAGAGGCCATTAAAGACCTGGCTGAAAAATTAGGCTTGGAAGCAAAACGAGACATTGGCAAACTAATTGATAAACAATTTCAGCCGGCTGGCAACCGCCGAATTAGCCATCTGGATTTCTTCGGCAAAAACAATCTCAAAGAGATTGAAAACATCTGCCAGAATAATATGAAAACATTCGGTTATATGCTAAATAGAGATTAACAACTTGTGCCAATTTGATTCTTCCAAATCGTTTAAAGTTTTGGCTTGATCCAAATTATAATTACCAATCGCGGTTCTTTTAAGCTCTTCCAAATACGCCCCGCACTTGAGCTGTCTGCCAATGTCCCGGGCCAGAGCGCGAATATAGGTTCCGCTGGAAACGTGGACTTTTATTTTCAATTCAGGCCATTTATATTTAAGCAATTTAATATCAAATATTTTAATGTCTGCCGGCTCTCTTTTAATTGTCTTGCCTTGTCTGGCCAGTTGATATAGTTTTTTGCCCTTAACCTTCTTGGCGCTGTACATCGGCGGTACCTGCTTTTGCTCCCCAATAAATTTATCTAAAACCTTTTCAATCTGATCTTTTGTTATCTGTTGCGTGTTATGTGCCGCGCCCGACTCGACGCTCGCGTTCGGGCGAATTATGTGTTGCGTGCCTGTTCTGTCATGCGTATCAGAAATCATGCCCAGTCTTAGCTCTGTTTCATAAACTTTATCCAGCTTAACAAATTTGCTTATTTCCCTGGTTGCCTCCCGGCCTACTGCCACGATCAATAATCCGCTGGCAAACGGATCCAGCGTGCCGGCGTGCCCGATTTTTTTTATTCCTGTTATGCGCCGCAATTTATCTATAATATCATGAGAAGTCGGACCAATCGGCTTATTTATAAGTAAAAATCCTGATTTTTTTTCTTCTGCCATTTTTTATGTCAAGTTAGGCCCAAAGGGCACTAACAGTAGTCGGGAATATTCAAATTCCTTGACTATAAATTATTTATAATAAACTTATTAACTCACCTTACGCACCAAACATTTTTACCTTGGAAAAAGTTATAATATGCTTATTAATTATGATAAACAAAATTTTTAATTTTATCAACAAGCATCTTTACTTGATCATTATTATCATTTTAATAATTCAGGTGTCTTTGATTTTCAGTAATCAGTTTATTCGCATGTTTAATAGCGACGAATTTGAGTCAATCCACGTTGCCTGGAAGATCAGCCAGGACCAAAGCATTTATACTGATTTTTTTGAACATCATCATCCCTTTTTTTACTATCTGCTTGTACCGTTAATTATTATCGGAAAGAGCAGTATTCTTACGCTTTATCTGGCGCGCTTATTAATTTTTGTTAACCTTTTATTTATTTATTTTATTACTTTTAGAATCGCCAGCCTGATCAAAGACAAGTATTTCGCGCTGATCAGCTTAATTATCCTTAATAATTTTATTTTTTTTCTTACTACTGCGACAGAGATCCGCCCGGATAATTTGCAATTCAGCTTTTGCCTTTTGTCCGTTTATTTATTGCTTTTATTCTTTAAAAATAAAAATAATTTTGTCGCTTTTCTAAGCGCTGCTTCTTTAGGAGTGGCATTTCTCTTTTTACAAAAAACGATCTTTTTTATTGCGCCGATTTTTTTATTATTTTTATGGCAAAAACAAAAAAAGAAAATATCATTTAATAGCATCTCTATTTTTATAGTCGGTTTGCTTGCTCCCTTGATCCCGTATTTTATTTATTTGGTTTTATCCGGCAATCTGAATATTTATATCCAGAATTTTTGGCTGTTTAATTTGCTTCTTGAAGTAAGGCAGCCAATATTAAAATTTTATTTTTTACTTTTAATTACCAACATTCTTGCCTGGCCGCTTTTCTTGCTGGGTTTGATCAGGGCGCGCAAAGAAAGACAACAGCCTTTTTTATTTCTGGGTTTTATTTCTTTGTTCATATTACTGGCGCTGATACCCACGCCTTTTAAATTAAATCAATATTATACTGCTATTGCCCCGCTCTCAGCCTTGGTGGCGGCGTTTGGATTTCAACATATAATAGACAGAAATAAAAAGATAGCCGCGCTAATATTGATTTTTTTGTCTGTTTACCCGATTGCATTTCTCATCGCAGCGCAGATAAAGGCTTCTAATACCGAGCAGCTGGCCAGGGTAGAGTATGTATTGGCTAATACTTTACCCAATGACAAAGTTTTTGACGGCGCTAATTATTTTAATCTGTTCCGTGACGATATAGATTACCTTTGGTTTGGTTTGCGCTATACTGTACCAACCATGAAAAAACTTATTGGTTATGAATATGACATATATAAATTAATTGATGAAAAAAAGCCAAAAATAATCTGGCGCAGCAATCTCAAGCTTAGCGACCCGCGCATAAAAGAAAACTACACTTTTTCAGAAGTGTACGATGATTTGCTTATAAGGAATAAGGAATAGAAGAAGAGGTTGTTTATTATTTTATTATGATAAAATAATTGCATGGAAAAAAATAAAAACAGAATCAGGAGATAATGTCATGAAAAAAGATCAGGAGGAAAAAGACCCGGATAAAGATCTTATTGAGCTTATTTTGGGCAATACCCATCGCTGCGGCAATTGCGGACAGCCCATTAATTTGACCATGAATTCGGGCAAGAAAGCGCCGAATCAATGTTCTAATTGCGGTTCATTCAAGCTTATTAAGCTGGCAGGCCTTGAAAAGTGCCTGATACTGCAGTAAAAAAAGACAGTAAAATTAAACTAAAAGGGGTAATAACGTTTTACATCGTTACCCCTTTTTTATTTGCCAAATAATATCTACCCATACTTTTTATCTCTCATTGATTGACTTTAATTGATTAATATTGTAAAGTTAAATCAAATTAAGGGACTTAAGTCCTATTTTTATTTTATTTATTCGCATGTGCCGTCCCGAGTTCTCGGGATAGTGCGGCTTGCCGAAGGCAATAATTATGAATATTTCTGAATTAGCCAGACAACTTAGAATCAACCCCCAGGAGCTGAGAAATCATCTGCCGCAGTTTGGCTATGATATCGGCCAAAAAGCGATCAAGGTAAACCGCAACGTGGCCAATAAGATCATCCGCGACTGGCCCCGCCTTCGCAGGCAGATCCAGCTTCAAAAAGACAAGGAAGAAGAAGAAGCCAAACAGGAAAAAGTAAAAGTAGAGGCTAATACGGAAATAAACATTCCGGCTTTTATTACGGTAAAAGAGTTTGCCGTTCTGGCTAATATACCGATCAACATCGTGCTGGGCGAATTAATGAAAAATGGCATTATTTCTTCTTTAAATGAAAAAATAGATTATGAAACCGCTTGGCTGGTTGGTTCTGAGCTGGGCTTTAAAGTGAGTAAAAAAGAAAGTGATGAAACAGAAGAAATAAGGGAAGAGAACAAAATAACAGCCGCTTTAAAAAAAGAAAAAAATTTAGTAGAGCGGCCGCCGGTAGTAGTGGTCATGGGCCATGTGGACCATGGCAAAACCAAATTACTGGACGCGATTCGCAAATCACATGTTATAGACGGCGAAGCAGGCGGTATTACCCAGCATATTGGCGCCTATCAAACCGAGAAAAATGGCAAGTTAACCACTTTTATTGATACCCCCGGGCATGAAGCCTTTACCGCTATGCGCAGCCGCGGAGCGCGCATTGCCGACATTGCCATTCTGGTAGTGGCGGCCGATGATGGTGTAAAGCCGCAAACCGTAGAAGCGTTTAGAATAATTAAGGCTGCCAAAATTCCTTATGTGGTGGCAATAAACAAAATAGATAAGCCGGATGCGAATATTGACAAGGTAAAACAGGAACTTTCCAATAAACTTGGCATTGTTCCGGAAGATTGGGGCGGAAAAATAATTTGTGTCCCTATTTCCGCGCTTAAAGGCACGGGCATAGACGAATTGTTGGATATGGTTCTTTTGGCGGCCGAAACCGAGTCCGGCCATATCCAGGCCAACCCTCTCGCAAGCGCGATGGGTACTGTTATTGAATCTCATGTTGATAAAGGGGCTGGCCCGGTGGCTACCATATTGGTTCAAAACGGCACCATGAAAAGCGGGGATAAATTATGCTCTAACAATATTAGCGTGGGCAAGGTACGCGGCCTTAAGGACTATCGCGGTGATGATATTATAACTGCGTTGCCTTCCACCCCGGCCCAAATTATTGGCTTTAAAACCCTTCCCCAGGTAGGGGATGTTATTGAGGTAGGCAATGGAGATAGAGTTAAATTTAAAAAATATAAAGGAGCTGATGCCGGCCGCGCAGCCGGCGTTGGTGAGAGCGTTAAAGAAGACAGCCAGGCGGCTAAAACAAATATAGTTATTAAAAGCGATGTTCTGGGTTCAGCTGAAGCGATTGAAGAGTCGCTTGAAAAAATAAATACCAAGGAGGTGATGGTAAATATTATCCATAAAGGACTGGGTAATATTACCGACGGTGATATTAAGCGCGCTGAAGCGTCCGGCGCCTTGATTGTCGGCTTTAATGTTAAATTGCCGCCAGCGATGGAAGATGTGGCCCGGGAAAAAAATGTTGAAATAAAATTATATTCCATAATTTATGATCTGATCAATGATATTAAAGAGCGCATGCAAAACGCGATCGCGCCAACTGTTAACCGAATTGACTTAGGCTGCTTAACGGTTATGGCGATATTTAGAACCGAAAAAAAAGTCCAGATCCTGGGCGGAAAAGTCAAAAAAGGGCATATTGAAAATAACGTCTTGGTTGAAATATTAAGAAACAAGGAAATAATCGGAGAGGGTAAGATTACCAGCCTCCAATCCGGAAAACAAGAAGTGTCACAGGTTGAGAAAGGCGAGGAATGCGGGCTTCAGCTCCAAAGCAATGTTACGGTTGAGGAAAATGACATCCTTCAATTTTATAAAAATGAAGAAACTGTAAGTAAATTAAAATAAGCTATGTCTAGAATGGATCAAATAAATGAGCAGCTTGGGCAAGAGTTGGCCCGGCTGATAAACGAATTGGTGGAAATGCCAAACGCTTTAATTACGGTTACTCAAGTCAAATGTTCACCGAATTTGCGCGAGGCAACAGTCAGGATCTCGGTATTGCCGGATAATTTAACCGGCACGGCTCTGAAACAGGTAAAAAAACAAAATTCAAATTTTATTAAGCATCTTAACAAAAGGCTGGTTTTAAAAAATATGCCCAAATTGCGCTGGCAAATAGACCCGACTGAGCGAAAAGCCGAGGAACTTGAGCAAACGATTAAGAATCTAAATTAATAAATGTTAGAAGATAAACATAAAAAGGCCTTTAATAAAATTAAAACAGCTAATAACATTCTCTTGGTAACCCATTATCGTCCTGATGGCGACGCTTTGGCTTCGCTTTGCGTTATGAGCGACGTGCTTGATTCTTTGGGCAAAAAATTTACTGCCTTTTGCCAGGATCCGGCTCCATCGCAATTTAATTTTTTACCCAACGTTGAAAAAATTATTAGCGACAGGAGCAAACTGAATTTTTCTTCTTTTGACTTGATTATTACTCTTGATTGCGGCGACCTTAGCCGCACTGCCTTAGTTGATGAAATACCGGCTCGCAAGAGCGATCAAACGGTTATTGAGTTTGATCATCACCCTAAAGTTGATGATTACGCTGATCTGAAGATCAAAACCGTTAAAACTTCATCTACCTCGGAGTTGCTCTATGATTTTTGCAAAATTAACAAAATTAAAATTAGCAAAAATATCGCTACTTGCGTTTTGACCGGAGTTTTAACCGATACCGGCAATCTTATGTACGACAACACAAGTGATAAAACCATAAAGATCGCTTCTGATATGCTTCTTTACGGCGCGCACCTTCCTACTATTCTGGATAATACTTGGCGAAATAAAAGCGTAGGCGGAATGAAACTTTGGGGAATTGCCATGCGCCGTTTAAGCGTTAACAAAAAATATAATATTGCTTCCACTGTTCTTACCAGAAAAGATTTTGTTGATACCAAAGCAAGTGATGAAGATATGGAAGGAGTTCCCGGGTTTTTGTCTAATTTGTCTGACGTTGATTCACTTTTAGTGCTAAGAGAGCTGGATAACAGCCAATTAAAAGGCAGCTTAAGAAGTATGAATGATAATGTGGATATATCCAAATTAGCCAGAAAACTTGGCGGCGGCGGCCATGCCAAGGCCTCTGCCTTTATGCTTGACGCGAAATTGGTGAAAACCGGCGATGAATACCGCGTTGAATAATTTGATAAATAACCACACCCTTGACAGTTTTTTTAAATCTGCTATACTAAAAATACTTTAAAAATTATAAAATCCTTAGAGACTATTTAAAAAGTCTCTTAAGCTAGATCCTCTTCAGCGTATCTGAAGGGGGCTGGGTCTGGCTTTTCCTGTCGCTTTAGCGCGACAGAAGGATGGCTTTTGCGCTAGTGAAAGCCCGGTTTCCTCCGTAATCATAGGATAACTGATGTCTCCGCCCAAGGCGGATAAGAGTCGGTAAAAGTGGTTCTAAATCCGTTTTACTGGCGGATTTTTTTAATCTGTTAGTAAAAATTTAGAATAAAAAAGGTGGCACCGCGGGATAAACTTCTCGTCCTTTTATCCAAGTCTTGTATTTGGATAAAAAGATGAGAAGTTTTTTTATTGGCCTTTGAAAAATTATTTCATAGTAGAAAACTAGCAGGGGGTAAAAAATTGACAAAAAGAGAAAAAGAAAGAAGAAAAAAAAGAAGAAGAAAAATAAAAACGAAAAAACGAAAAGAAAAAGCAAGGAGGAAAAAATTATGGCAAAGTTGATTGAAAAAACAAAAAAAAATAAAATTGAGTTTTGCCCACATTGTGGAGGCAAGTTAATAGATAAAGATATCGGGCTTGGCGTTAAAGAAAAACAATGTGAGAAAGAACATTGTAAATTTAACGACAATTTCAGTTATCCCCCAGGAAATTCTGTGTGGGGAGGAGGGTAATAAAGCAAAATCAAAATGTAAAAGGGGATACGGTAAGACAATGTATCCCCTGTTTTTTTTGGCAAAAATATATAAATTATTCAGGTTTTGCCGGATATGTTGGCGCATAATTTGATAAAAAATAAACATTGACTTTTATTGTAAAATTATTTATACTATCAATAGTCCTGTAAGCAGGACTTATTTTTTTAGGCGCTATTAAGGGTATTGGCCCCTTCGTCTAATGGTCAGGACACCAGGTTTTCATCCTGTAAACAGGGGTTCGATTCCCCTAGGGGCTGCAATTAAATACAAAAATATGGATTATACTAATTTAAAAAATCAGGATAGTGAGATTTTTTTAAATATTGAAAGAGAGGTTAAGCGGCAGACTGAAGAGATGGAGCTGATCGCCAGTGAGAATTATGTGTCAAAAGCCGTGCTGGAAGCAATGGCCACGGTTCTGACCAATAAGTATTCCGAAGGCTATCCGGGCAAGCGCTATTATGGCGGCAACCAGGTGATTGATGACGTGGAAACGATCGCGATTGAGCGGGCCAAAAAATTATTCCAGGCCGAGCACGTGAATGTGCAGCCTCTTTCCGGCTCACCGGCCAATGCCTCCGTGTATTTTGCTTTTTTAAAGCCTGGCGATAAAGTATTGGGATTAAGACTTGACCACGGCGGACATCTGTCGCACGGCCATCCGGTTAATTTTTCCGGCCTGCTTTATGATTTTGTCCAGTACTCGGCAGACTCGGAAACCGGCAGAGTTGATATGGACGCGGTAGAAAGCATTGCCAAGAAAGAAAAGCCAAAAATGATAGTCGCCGGCTACTCGGCTTACTCAAGGGAAATAGAATGGCAGCGCTTTAAAGAAATTGCCGATCAGGTAGGCGCGATCGCTTTTGCCGACATTGCCCATACCGCCGGCCTGATCGCCGCGAACGAGATGGATAACCCGGTACCGATATTTGATGTTGTGTCAACCACGACCCACAAGACTTTGCGCGGCCCAAGGGGGGCGATGATAATGTGCAAAACCGAGCATGCCAAAAAAATTGATAGAGCGGTTTTTCCCGGAATGCAGGGCGGTCCGCACGACCATATTACGGCCGCTAAAGCAGTGGCTTTTGGCGAGACGCAGAAACCTGAATTTAAAATATACGCCAGGCAAGTTATTAAAAATTGCCAGGCTTTGTCAGACAAATTAATAAATTTAGGCTATAAAATAATTTCCAACGGCACTGACAACCATTTGATCGTTATTGATTTGAGTAAAAACGGCCTGGTTGGCAAAGACGCGGAGCAAACGCTGGAGCAAGTCGGCATTTCTATTTCCCGTTCCACCATCCCGAACGATCCCAACCCGCCTTACAATCCAAGCGGTATCCGGATCGGCACGCCGGCGATTACCACCAGGGGAATGAAAGAAGCGGAAATGGAACAAATTGCCGTTTGGATTGATAATGCTTTAAATAACAAAAATAATCAAAATAAACTAACATCAATTAAAGAAGAAGTAAAGACAATGTGCCTTAACTTCCCAATACCAAGTATTTAGGGCTTAAGTAAAAATAACATTCCCAATTCGTGTTCATATTTGCATTAGATAAACTTATAAAAATTTGAAACATATCGAGATACGTTGAGAATTTTTAGAAGTTTAGATGATGTGAATATGAGCGCGAAGTGGGGATATTATTTTTTCTTAAGCCCTTAGAACATATAATCTATGAATGCTCAAATTATTGACGGACAAGCTTTAGCGGAAGAAATAAAAGATAAAATCGTTAAAGAAATCCTTAAGCTTAACAAAGATAAAATCAATTGTTTGAACCAACGGCCGAATCTGGCCGTTATTTTGGTTGGTAAAAACGCTGACTCTTTGCTTTATGTAGACA
Source organism: Candidatus Parcubacteria bacterium (assembly GCA_023137275.1). Lineage (GTDB taxonomy): Bacteria > Patescibacteriota > Patescibacteriia > Patescibacteriales > UBA12075 > JAGLNE01. The sequence continues at coordinate 9,560 of JAGLPO010000001.1, forward strand.
AAAAAATCAACACAGCGAAATTAGTCGGCATTGATACTCATTTATATAAATGCGCAGAAGATTCAGGACAGAAAAAATTATTAGAAATGATTGATTTTCTAAATAATGACAAAGAAATTGACGCGATAATGGTGCAATTGCCTTTGCCCAAAGATAAGGATTACGACGTTGACGCCATAATTGCCCGGATAAAACCGGAAAAAGACGTGGATCGTTTTCATGCCATAAACATAGAACCAATAAAAAATATTTGCGATTCAGAATTAATTTTACCTCCGGTATTTAAAGCGATTCTGGAGATGCTAAAGTCAATTGACTATGAGCTGGAATATAAAATAGTAACAATTATCAGCAACAGCAAAATTTTCGGCAATTCACTGGCCAAAACTTTGTCTTGCCGTGGCGCCAGCGCCTTGGTTGTTAAGCCGGATGCTGAAGATTTGGTGGAGCGATGTCTGGAAGCGGATGTGCTGATCCCGGCGATCGGACAACCAAAGTTAATAACCGGCAGCATGATCAAGGAAGATGTAGTAATTATTGATGTGGGTATTACCCGCGATATGGGGTCAGTCAAAGGCGACGTGGACGCAGAAAGCTGTAAAGAAAAAGCGGCTTATATTTCTCCGGTGCCGGGCGGCGTAGGGCCAATGACAGTGGCCTTAACGCTTAAAAATACTCTGGAGCTGTATAAAAGACAGTGTAAATAAAAATATAAAAACTGGTTTAACCGGTTTTTGTTATGTATACATTATAATGTATATTTTAATGTATACATCCAGCCGCCTCAACCGTATTTATAAGCAGAGCGGCAATGGTCATGGGACCAACGCCGCCGGGAACCGGAGTGATCGCTTCAGTAATATTTTTAACTTTATCAAAATCAACATCGCCGACTAATTTGCCGCTGCGTAGACGATTAATACCGACATCAATTATAACCGCGCCTTTTTTAACCATATTTTTCTTTATAAACCGCGGTTGGCCAAGAGCGGCTACTAGAATATCAGCCTGCTTGGTGATTTCCAACAGGTTTTTTGTTTTGCTGTGGCACATCGTCACTGTCGCGTGCTCGCTTAAGAGTAATTGGAATAAAGGCTTGCCTACAATATTTGAACGGCCCACGATCACCGCGTGCTGGCCGACCAGGTCCAGGTTGTATCTTTTGATAAGCTCAATGATCCCCAAAGGCGTGGCCGGACGAAAGCCGGGCAGGCCCAGCATCAGCCTGCCGGCGTTAAGCGGATGAAAGCCGTCCACGTCTTTTTTTGGGTCAACGCTTTGAATGATTTTTTGCTCATTGATCTGTTCGGGCAAAGGCAACTGCACCAATATGCCATGGATTTTTTTATTAAGATTCAGTTTTTCAATTAATTCCATAAGTTCATACTGGGTGGTTTCAGCCGGCAACTCATAAGAAAAAGATTTGATCCCCACTTCAGCGCAGGCCTTTTTCTTATGCCTGACATATACCCGGGAAGCCGGATTTTTACCAACCAAAACAACAGCCAAGCCAGGCCTAAGGCCGGCTTTTTTTATTTCTTCCTTAAGCTCATTTTTGATAATTTGAGCTGTTTTTTCCCCGTCTAACAATATGGGCATAAATTAATTTTTTTTATTTTTGTGCGTTTACGCCTAATTTATAAAATGATTTATTTTGAGGGTTGCTCCATTCATCAAACGAATCTTTTTTTACTACAGTAAGGATAATCTCCTCAATCAACGCTTCACATGCCAAGTCTTTTAGTAATTCATTTTTCGCGTTATTTAACAATTCCGGGGAAAGGCGCCTTGCAATTGTAATATGCGGATTAAAGTTTTTTTCAAATTTTTTATATTCTATTCTTGTATGCTTTCCGTATTTTGAAAATTTTTCAGAAATTTCTTTTTGAAGTTTAGATAGCTTGTTATTCCTATCAGCTTTGATCATTATACACCCGCCCTTTGAGGTAATGCTAATAAATAATTTATTAAAAATAACTTTAATTTTTTGATACCGCTTTGCTATGTCTGACAATTCATTTTTCAAATTTTCAAAATTTGTATCGCTCAAATAGGCGTTTGTTTTAAACGTTACATGATAGCGGTATGGCTTATCATATTTTGCACGAAAATCATCCAGCCACGCGGGCTTTTTTATTAAATCAAATTCTGAATTTATATTAAAAATCATTTTTTTGTTCATAATTTTTTTTTCATGTCTAAGATATAAGTATTTTCTAAAAAAGTCCGTGGATGGTTCCTGTTTTGTCAATATCAATATTCTCTGCCGCCGGCACTTTGGGCAGGCCGGGCATGGTCATAATGTCTCCGGCCATAGCGACAATAAAGCCGGCGCCGGCGCTAAGCCTGATCTCGCGGATAGTGATTTCAAAATCTTTCGGACGCCCCAATTTTTTAGGGTCGTCAGAAAGGGAATACTGGGTTTTAGCCATGCAAATCGGCATTTTGTCCAAACCAAGCTCTTCCAAACGTTTGATCTCTTTTAAAGCCTTTGGCGTAAAGTTTACACTGGCCGCGCCATAAATTTCTTTGGCAATTATATTGATTTTTTCCAAAATAGCCAGTTTCTCGTCGTAGAGAACCTTAAAATCGCTTTTTTTATTCTTTAGCGTTTCAATGACTTTGTTGGCCAGATCAACACCGCCAACGCCGCCCTTTTCCCATACTTCAGAGATGGCAAATGATGCCCCCAGGCTTTCGCATTTATTTTTAATAAATTCAATTTCCGTTTTGTTATCATTGGTAAAAATATTCAAGGCAACCACTATTGGCACGTTAAATTTTTGCAGGTTTTCAATGTGCTTTTCCAGATTAACAAAACCCTTTTTCACGGCTGTTAAATTATTTTTATTAACCTCGGACATTAACGCGCCGCCGTTATAGCGCAGTGCCCGGGTGGTTGCCACCAGTACGACAGCGCCGGGCTTTAGCCCGCCCAAACGGCATTTGATATTAAAAAATTTTTCCGCTCCAAGATCAGCGCCAAAGCCAGCTTCGGTTAGAGCTATGTCCGCGAGTTTAAGGGCCAGCTTAGTGGCGCGCAAGCTGTTGCAGCCATGAGCGATGTTGGCAAAGGGGCCGCCATGCATAATGGCCGGCGTGTTTTCCAAAGTCTGCACCAAATTCGGCTTGATCGCGTCTTTGAGCAGCACGGCCATAGCGCCCTGGGCCTTAAGATTATTGGCAGTAATCGGCTTATTATCTTTGGTGTAAGCAATGATTATTTTACCAAGCCGTTTTTTAAGGTCAATTAAATCTTCGGCCAGACAAAGTATGGCCATAATTTCACTGGCAACCGAGATGTTAAAACCATCTTCGCGCGGAACGCCCTGGAGCCGGCCGCCCAGACCCACTACAACGTTCCGAAGCGCCCGGTCGTTAAGATCCATACAGCGCTTCCATTTGATTTGGCGGGTATCAATATTCAGCTCATTACCGAATTGCAGATGATTATCAATCAGCGCGGATAGCAGATTGTTAGCCGAGGTAATGGCATGCATGTCGCCGGTAAAATGCAGGTTTATATCTTCCATCGGCACCGCCTGAGCGTAACCGCCGCCGGCCGCGCCTCCTTTTATGCCAAAAACCGGGCCAAGCGATGGCTCGCGGATCGCGATTATTGCTTTTTTCCCGATCTGTTGCATGGCCTGCCCAAGGCCGACCATGGTAGTGGATTTGCCTTCACCGGCTGGCGTTGGGTTAATAGCCGTAACAAGCACCAGCTTGCCGTCCGGATTATCTTTCACTTTTTCCCAAAGCGAATCCTTAAGCTTAGCTTTATAATCGCCATATAATTCCAAATCGGCTGGTTTAATATTTATTTTTTTGGCAATATCAGTAATCGGTTCAAGCCTGGAGGCTTGCGCGATCTTAATGTCATTATTCATATACCTCACCCCGCCCCTCTCCTTCTAAAGAAGAGGGAGGCATTAATACTAATATATTAATATTATCTCAAATATTAGCGCTTGGCAAGAGAAACGAAAAAAGCTGAAAAAAAGCAGCTAA
>JAGLPO010000010.1 GCA_023137275.1 Candidatus Parcubacteria bacterium
CCTTTGGGCATAACTTGAAAAATATGGATAAGAATTTTAAAAACAAGTTTATTTTTTTGCTAATTATATCTTCATTTGTTATCACCGGCTGTACTATTCCCGGGATTAGCAAGCCGCAGCCTAAACCTAAGCCAAAGCAGGATAATCAAGGGCAAGGTCAAGTAATTAATTCAGACAATACCGGCGCGGCTGCGGGCACTGTGCTTGAGCAGCTTAAGGCGCAAAATGATATTAATAAATTTGCTTCGCTTGATGAATTAAGCGATTTTTTGGAAAATAATACTCAGTCCTCTACAATGGGCATGGGTTATGGCCGCGGCGAAATGGTGATGGATTTTGCCGAGGGCATGGCCATGGATTCAACGGCTGAAATGGGGGCCTTGACGACAAAATCGCTTGCCGTAAATGAAGCCGCGGCTCCAGGCAAAGGCGGTTCGGATGATTTTTCCCGCACCAATGTGCAGGTTGAAGGCGTGGATGAAGCTGATATTATTAAAACCGACGGAAAATATATTTATGCTTTAGTTAAAAATGATTTATACATTATTAACGCGTTTCCGGCGGAAAAATCAGAAGTATTAACCAAGATCGCTTTTAAATCCCGGCCGCAGGATATTTATATAAACGAAGATAAGCTGGTGGTTTACGGGCAAAACAGTGTTATATATGAAACGCCGTATTATGAAAAATTACGCCGCCGCAGCCCATATACCTTTTTTAAAGTTTTTGATATCACGGACATAAAAAAACCCAAACAGGTTCTTGACCTTGATTTTGAAGGAACGCTTGCTAATTCAAGGATGATCGGCGATTATGTTTATTTCGTAACCACTAATCACAATTATTATTATATTGATGCCGAGCCAATACTGCCGCGTCTCCTGGAAGGCGGCAAAGTAGTGGATTGTACGGCCAATGCCCGGTGTGTAATGCCGGAGATCTATTATTTTAATATCCCTTATTCAAATTATAATTTTACAGTTGTCAGCGCGATCAATATCAAAGATGCGGATAAGGCAATTAATCAGGAAATGTACTTAATGTCTAACGCGCAGAATATGTATGTGTCACAAAAAAATCTCTACATTACTTACACCAAGTATGTCAGTGAATACCAGCTGGAGATGGAGGTAATGAAAGAAATAGTTTATCCCCGCCTTAGCGCGAAAGATCAAGATAAGATCGCTAAAATTGAGATAGTTGAGAATTATATTCTTAGCCCGGATGAAAAACAGCGCAAAATAAGCGCAATAATTGAGCGCTATGTTTATACTCTTAGTGAAGAGGAGCAGGAAAATCTGGAAGACGAGCTGGAAGCGGCTATGAAACAAAAATATCAGGATATTTCCAAAGAGCTGGAAAAGACTGTAATTCATAAAGTAGCCATTAATAAAGACAAAATTGAATATCAGACCAATGGCCAGGTTACCGGCCATGTCTTAAATCAGTTTTCCATGGATGAACAAGGCGATTATTTCCGCATTGCCACGACCAAGAACCGGACATGGACCAGATATATGGACGGCGAGGAGCGCGAATCATACAGCAATCTTTATGTTCTGGACAAGGATTTGAACCAGGTGGGGGCGGTTGAGAGACTGGCCAAAGGTGAGAGAATCTATTCGGTCCGCTTTATGCAGGGCCGGGCATATATGGTTACTTTCAAACAAATTGATCCTTTGTTTGTGATTGATCTTAGCGATCCGAAAAATCCCAAAGTATTGGGCGAGCTGAAGATCCCTGGTTTTTCCAATTATCTCCATCCTTATGACGACAAGCATCTGATCGGCATAGGCAAGGACACGGCCGAATCCGAATGGGGCGGCGTTAGAATCAAAGGAATTAAAATTTCTCTGTTTGATGTTTCTGACGTTAGCAACCCCAAGGAGGTTGACACCTACGTGATGGGCGAAGCTGGAAGCGATTCCATTGCTTTGCATGATCATAAAGCCTTTCTTTTTTCCAAAGATAAGAATTTAATGGCCATGCCGGTCTCAATCCGCGAGACAATAGATGGGCGCTCATACGGAAAGCTCACATTTAGCGGCGCGGCCGTGTTTACAATAACCGAAAATAAAATAGAACTTAAAGGCAAAATTGACCATTCGGACGGCGGTCGGCCATCGCCGCGGGACCATTGGCGCGGTTATGATTATTATGACAACTCGGTGAAGCGCTGCCTGTATATTGACGATGTGATCTATAGTTTTTCCAATAATTATTTATCAATGAACGATCTGGGCAATGATCTTAATGAGATCAACAAACTAAAATTAGAAAAGAAAAAAAGCAGCGATGATGATGATTTTGAAATAATAAATTAATAATTCATGTTACGCGCTTATCGCGTAA
>JAGLPO010000100.1 GCA_023137275.1 Candidatus Parcubacteria bacterium
GACAAAGAAGTAGCATGCACACCGCGCTGTAAGTTATATCGCAAATCAAGACAAGGTTATGAATGCTATATAATGGAAATGCAATCAATATCGTGGAATACGCGCGGACGAGGCGGACAACCACCGCCACCGCAATACTAAATAAAATTAAAATACCATTTTACTGATGTCAGTAAAATGGTATTTTTTATTGACAAAATATGTCTCTTTTCATTTTAATAATTTTTTCTTTTTCTGTGGATAACTCTTTTTTATTTTTAATAGCATTATAGGAAATCGTTTAATTTTAGCCAAATTTGACAAAATCGCCAAAACTTTCTAAACTTAAAGGTACTTAGAGAGTAATAAAGAAGTACTAAAGAATATAATAAATAACTAACTCTCTAAAACACTTAGGAAATAAAGTACTCTTTATGTCAGAACTAAAAAAAGAAATCGCTTCAATTCAAAAAAATCCCGCAACTGCCGGAACTCTCGGCAGGTGTTGTGATGTGCGATGTAAAATTTGCAATTCGGAACATTTAAAAGCTCTTCATAATTTGAAAAAAAGCGGCCGCACTCTTGATGAAATTGTAGAAATTTCCTATAAGGATTTAAAATTTGAAATTTCTAAATCTAGTCTTTCGCGCCATTTTAATAATTATCGACAACAACAAAATTTAGTATCGGCGCAGATAATCAACAACGATATGATCGAGGAGGCGACGAAACAAGCGGCTCATACGAAAAAGACTGTTATTTTAATTGACGGAGCATTTAAACATTTAATGGGAAAATTGGAGCGCGGGGAATTGCGTTTTGACATTCAAGATTTGGAGCGTTTAATGAAATTACGTTACCAGATTATGTCGGGGCAGGATACGGACGAGAAGGATATTTTGGCGATTTTCCAAAAGGCAACTGATAAATACGGACTTAATATGCAACAGGGTGTTTTATTTAAGCAGTGATTTTAATTTTCGGGCGTAAGCGTTAGACAGGGCGGGCGTGGTTTCGATTACTAAGTAGCACAAAGGTATTCGCCCGCCCGATCGCCTTCCGCCCCCACTCCTTGCGTAAGTAAATGTTTTTCAAACAGTTGGAGCGTTTAGCGGAAGTTTACAGGGCGGACAGGCGTTAAGGGGGAGGGCGAAGCCCGAAGGGGGCGCGGTAAGGTAACCATTTTTAATTTTATAAAATTGGTAATCCGCGCCAGAGTATCCACATTGATATTACGACCCTTAGGCGAGCGGAGCGATGCACAGTTAGGCGGGCAAGGCAAACATTGCGAGTAAATTAAATTTTGGTTATCCCGCCTTATATGAAGATTTTAAAATTTACGCAGATTTTAAATTGTGTTTTTTTTCGGGCGGTTTTGGGGGGAGTTTTTAGAACCCCCCAGTTCTAAAAAGTCACGCCAAACCTGCCCGAAAAAAAAACTCCTTCTATGATAACCACGGATAATATAAAGTTTTTTGCGCAAGCAGGGGGCGGCGAGGTTTCGTTTTTTAGCAAGTGGAAGTTTTCCGCCAGCCCCAGTTCGCTTTAGGTTTTTAGTGGCACAGATGAAATACTGCTTTTTTTTTCGCACCCCCTGACCTTTGATTTTAATTAGAGATTTTAAAAAAGTTATTATTTGATTTTGATTAAAGTTTGAAAACTGGGGGTGTGTAAAAAAAAGTAGAGCAATCGCTTTTTATAAATTTTAGTTTGTTATCAGTTCGTTCGTTTTTACTGCGAGCGTTAGCGAGCTTCTTTTTTTTAAAAAATATGTCAAATTTTGATACAATGGGAATTATTGCTTTTTGTTTAAAACAAATTGACGAGAAAAATGATTGGAAGCCGTTTGATGATTTGGTGCTTGGTCATTATTCTCATGATAGCCAGCTTCGCTGGCTTTCAAAATCTATTTATCGTGAAAATGTATTGCACCCGGGAAACGGCTGGGGCAAGACTGATGTTATTGCAAAGAAACATCTTAAATTTGTTTTGTTGCATTTGCTTGATAGTCATAAATATAAAACTTTGAATGTTGCTATTACATCGGAGCAATCAGAGTTGGTGATGGAGCGGATCATTGATTTAGTTAAAAATGCTCCTCTTTTAAAATCTTGGCTTTTAGATAAAAATAGCGTGACCAAATTTCCTTATCCTAAAATTAAATATACCAATGGAGCTATTACAGAATTTAAAACAACAAAGCGTAAAGGTGAAAGTATTGAGGGCAAGGAATATGGTTACATTTCCGCTGATGAGGTTGCGTTGGAAATGCATTTAGAGTTTTTACGCGATAAGATATTACTTCCCCGAATTAGAAAGTTTAAAGATAGCCAAATAGATTTTATGGCCACGCCAAAAGGAATGAATGCCTATTTTCGTGTTAAGGTTGATGTTGAGCGGAAAGGTGGTTATATTCAAGGCGGTTCATCCTATGAGAATCCCCATATTGATCACACTCTTTTAGATTATCAGTGTTCAACCTGGAGTCTGGCAAAGGTTAATCAAATTATCAAAGGCAAGTTTATTGATACGGCTGAGATGATGTTTGCTTCTCGTGTTAGTAAGTTGTTTGATACGAATTTAGTTTTGCTTGACGGTATTGACAAAGGCAATAAATATCTTGAGGGTTGGGACTTGGCGCGTGGGCGTAAGGGTTCAATCTCTGATCAGACTGTCGGTTTTAGATTTGATATTACTAAATCACCGGCAATCATTACAAAGCGTTGGGGTTTTCAATTACCATGGACAGAGAAGGGCCGAGAGAATATTAATGCTGATGAGCGTATTAATAAAATAGAAAAATCATCTATTGAAAGAGAGATTAGGACAGGACAATACGAAAGCAATTCTCAGGTTTATTTAGATAGCACAGGCGTAGGCGATACGCTTTACGAAATGCTAATGGACATAGCAAAGCCGATTGATTTTAGGGGTGGGAACAAAGATGTAATCCTTGACCATGCCCAAGCTGTTATTGACGCCGGCTTGTTAAAATCTCCATTCATTCCCGAGTTGGCGGACGAGATGACTGTTTATCAAAGGGCTGATAATAATTTAGATACTGATAATCTTATGGCTATGGTTGTGGCCTGCCAAGGAATACCTTTGAATAGAAAAATTAAATATGGGACATCCGACGGATAGTGTGCTATACTATAAATTAAGTTGTGGATAACATCAAATTATGCCAACACTTCAACGACAATTAAGAAAAGAAACAAGAGCCGTGAGGCGCGGGATTATAAAACAAATGCGAAAGGATTTGATTTATTTATTGAAGCCGTGTCCGAAGTATTGCCCTAAATTTGTGTGGATGTGGCTATTGAAAAAATTATTAAATTTAAAACCTGATCAAATTAATTTAAACAAATGAAATTATTAAATTTATTTTTCAAACAACAAGAGGAACAAAGAGTAAACGAAAATACTTTACATCTTAGCCATACGACTGCTAAAAAAAAGATTGATGATTTTATTAAATTAACAAAACCTTTAACATCAAAGCGCCGCGCTACATTTGACAATTTAATGAGTTTTGCTTTAGACGGCGAGCAATGGACGAATAGCGAGGACAAAGATTTGGATGGCGATATGGCCTTAACATTTAATTTTTCTGAAAATTATTTAGACAGATATATGGCGCGGTTATTTCCGCGAAATCCGCACACAGGAGTTTTAGAAATAGGCGTTAAAGTATTCGAACCCAACCAAACTGTCAATGAAAAATACTCAAAAGAGGTTTTGGATTTTTACAAAGAGCAAAATTTATTTTCTGTTATATTGGAACAGGGGATAAATTATTTATGCGGTGGATCCGCTATTTTTTATTATCCGGCTGATTCTATTACGAATAAGCCGTTGTTAATTTCATTAAATCCAAAAGATTGCTATCTTGGGTGGAAGGGAAAAGATTTGGTGCAGTTTGCGTATAGGGAATATATTGGCGACAATAAATATAATATTTACTATTGGGATTTGGCAGAGTATATTTTCAAGGACGGCAAGACAGAACAGAGTACAAAGAAAGCGAATAAATATAATTTTATTCCTGTGTCTTGGATTCCGAATAATCCAAAGCCCCACAGCCATGAGGGCAGGTCAAAATTATTGTCATTGTATAATTTAGACAGGGCGTATAATTTCGCGGCGACTGATTACGCGCGCAGAATAAAAGATAATACAGAACCGCATCTCGCTATTTTTTCAAATGATGTGTCAATAGCAGATGTGGACAGGGGGCGGAAAAAGAAAACCAAATTAGCGAAAGATGATGATATGAAATATTTGGAATTGAAAGAGGGTAAGGATATTAAAGAATATTTGGATTTGTTGGAGCAGAAAATAAAATCTAAAGCCGGTATTGTTGATAGCAGTGGCGCGATAAGCGCGCAAGTGTCCGGAGTGTCTTTATCTTTTCAATATTCTGATATGATGGATTTAATCGGGTTTATGCGCATAGCGTGGGATAATGCTTTTAGGCAAATAAATAACGCGGTTTTATGTTATGCGTTTGCTGAAAAAGGTTACAAAACTGATCCGCTATATCATCCTTTTATTTCAATAGACAATAAGCAAAGAGTTGAGGAGTATGTTATGATGATAGAAAATAAAATTATTTCCCACCGCGACGCGATTGATGAGTTGCGCGGAGTGGAAAGCCCTGACGAAAAATTAAAAGATATTATTGCAGAGGACAAAGAAATGAATCCCGAACCAAAAATAGACCCAAAAAATAAATGGGAATTTGGCGATAATAAAAAACAGTAATTAATTTATTTAACAATAAAAAAATTATGGACCCAAAAATCTTAAAAATACTTCGCGCTATGCTCGGAGTGGATGACAAGCTCCTGCCTGATTCAATGAATCCCGAGGATTTCGGCAAATTTATTGATGAACAGAAAGGTAAGCTATTTGGCAATTCGGAGGATTTTAAAAACCTCCAAAAAATAATTTCTAAAAAAGATGTTGACTTTCGTAAAACAAAGGAAGCTCTTGAGAAATTAAAATCTAATAAACCCAAAGAAGACGACGAAAAGGAAACGGAGATTGAGAAATTGTCAAAAGAGCTAAAAAATAAAATTGATGAGGTAGACAAAAAGATAGGCAAAATTAATAGGCAAAGCGAATTGCAAGCCCTTAAAAAGCAATACCCGGATATAGTTCCGGAGTTGCTGGCTGGTAAAAATGAAGCTGACATTAAGTCCACTGTTGAATCTCAACGCGTAATTAATAAAAAATTATACGGTGATTCAAAGCATTATGTCCAGCCGGACTATACTGATGTGAAAGACATTGATGAGAAAATTGACGAAGCCAAAAATGACAAGTCAATTTCTGCGGATAAGCAAGCGGTTAAAATTATGCAATTAACTCGCGCTAAAGAAAATTTTTCACCTCCTGAACCTGAGTCGTAAAATGACTTATGTTAATTGGAGATGTGCGTTTTAGGGAAGATTTATCGTCAGTTGTTGATCAATTATTGTTGACTAGCGATGACATGAAATTTCTTTCCATGGTAAATTTTTTACCAAAAATTAAAGACATTTTCGGCAAACCTGTTCAAAGCCAAAAGCACGAGTGGCTTGACGACGAGGCAAGGGCTGAATATGTAACGATTGCCACAGGCGCGGACGGGGCAAAATGGGATACGACTGATATAATCGCGGCTATGCCTATGGTGACTGCGGAATGCAATAAATTGCGTGTGGGTGATGTTCTTTTATTGGATCAAGACGAAGTTGTAATCGTTGAAGCGGTTAATACTGCGGCCCAAACCATTGATTTGATTGCTCGCGGACATGGCTCAAGCACTGCCGCAGTTTTAGCTCATGATGCAACTCATGTGGCTAAAATAATCGGTAATGCCCAGATAGAAAATGCTGATCCGTTAAGCGCTGATTATACTACTCCGACTGAGGCGTTTAATTATACGCAGATTTTTGAAGATGTTGCTGAAGTAACAGGAACTGTTAGGCGTTCAAAGGCTGTGCAAGGCGATTACTTAGATTATACTATTGTTAAGAAATTGAAAGAAGCGATCAAATCTTTAAATCGCGCTATGTGGGAAGGGTTGAAAAATCTTGACGGCACAAATAAAATCGGGACTATGGGCGGAGTGAGAGAGTTTGCTTCTACCCAAGTGTCAAATGTAAGTGGCGCTTTAACTCTTGATAAGTTGTATGCCGCGGTTATTGTTCATGTGGACGCTGGCAATTTTCCGTCAGCGATTCACGCAAGCCCTAAAATCATCGGGGATATAGAGCAGTTATTTGTTGGCAATGTTCGTTATAAAACATCAAGCACCCGTGTTGGTTTGTCCGTTGCTACTGTAAGTATGATGGGCTATGAAATAGAAATTCATATGGACAGGCACGCGCGAGCTACTGAATTTTTGATTATGGATTATAACAGGTGCGCGTATGGTCCGCTTGAGGGTGGAGAATATGAGAGTGGCGATTTCGCGTCTTATCCTATTCTAAACAAGAGAAACGGAAAACAGATTGCTACTCAAGTGTTAGGCGAATATACTATGCGATGTTCTAACAAGGGCGCGACAAGGGCTTACGGCTCAACATAGACTTAACTTAATTTAGCGTTTGTGGGGGTGGTGTTAATATAACACCACCCTTGCGACAAAATATTTATGTCTGATAAAAAAGAAATAGGATTTGTTCGCAAACATCCTCTGCCCGGAGTTTATGGCATTTGCTATAAAAAAAGGCAGATACAAATTAAAAATCGTGAGATTTTTTTCACAGATGACAATGGCCTGATTAAGGCATTCAGGAGTGATCCTGAAATTTCAGAATTTAAGCCCGAGCCAAAGGCAAAGGAAGTTGTGGAATATTCTGAAATGTCTGAAAAGGATTTATTGAAAATTTGCAAAGGAAAAGGTTTGGTTGATGATAATGTGGATATCAAAAATACAAAAAAAAGTGATTTAGTTCAGATTTTAGAAGAGCATGATAGGGTTATTTCTGCTCCTGAAAATGACCAAGGCGAACAAAATCCTAAATAATTATTTTACCCGGCTGTCTGTGAATAGCTGGGCAAGCTAATTATTATTTTTAAAAATATGACTATTGAGGATTTGCAATCTATAATACGAAACAATGTTGATGACGCGGAGGCTGATGTTGATAAAGCCATAGATTTGGGCATAAATTTTTTATCAAATTTTTTCGTGTGCAGAAAAATGAAAGATGACGGAACTGTGACAACTGGCGACACTTCAATAGCAAAGCCGGATCATTGTTTGAAAATATTGCATTTGAAAATCGGTGATGATTATATTAAAAAAGCTGAATTAAATAAATTACAGCAAATTGAGGATAATGATAGTATGCGGTGGCATGTTGAAGATGATTTTAATAGCGGGGCTGAAAATAAAATACAATTAACTAAAGCCGTGAGTTCTGGTGACAACGGCGATACTGTGTATATTTGGTATCTGGCTGGATTTACTCCTCTTGCCGGTGCGGCTTTATCTGAAACTGATTTGCCTGAAAGGTTGGAACCGCTCTTGATTTCTTTTGTGACCTATTTTTATTATGGCATTTTAGTCAGTTATGTAAAAAACAATAAGTCAGAATTTGAAAATATGACTTTGTGGGATGTGATAGCAATTTGGGATACTTGGCGGATACATTCATTTGATTTGTTAGAAATTGTGAAAAAACAACATTTTAATTTAGAGGACTAAAAAAAATATGGCTGAGAAAACATTAATTTCAAGCTTGATTGCCGGCTCAGGAATGAAAGGAATTATTGACGCGATTAACAAGTTAGATAGCGCGATAAACAATAATGCTTCTTATTTATTTATTGACAATGAAATACCTGGCGGTTCAATAAACGGATCTAACAAAGTTTTTGCGCTTGATTATAATCCAAATCCTAATTCATCTTTGCGCGTTTATCTGAATGGCGTTTATCAGTCAGCCGGTGGAGAGGATTACACTTTAAGCGCTACGACAATAACTTTTATTAACGCGCCTGTGACGAATAGCGTTTTGCGCGCGTTTTATAGACATAAATAAAATGTCCATTGTAACTGATTTAATAATAAACAATGAAATCCCGGTAGGCGATATTGACGGAGTGAATAAGGTTTTTACATTAACAAAAGCCCCAAATCCTGAAAAGTCTTTGGAGTTATTTTTAAACGGAAAACTGCAAGTGATAGATGTTGATTATACTTTGTATAATTTAACTATCACATTTGAGACAGCCCCTTGGACTGGTTCAAATTTAAAAATTCATTATAGATATGTGGAAATTGCCGAGCTGTATTTGGAGCTAGCAAGGATAACAGACGCGGGCAGTTTGGCAGGCAAAGATAAAGCGGATTTCAATGATGATGTTGACGGAGCTGAAAAGCCGGAGAATAACGCTGATGTAACCGGCGACCATGAGGCCGCAACTATTGCAGGCCAGGGGAATTTGGCAACTGAGAATGCGGCTGATTTTGACACACAAGTTGACGGAGCTGAAAAACCGGATAATAACGCTGATGTAACTGGCGATCATGAGGCGGATATAAATATAGACAACATAGTAGACGGCGCAACGCATAAAAAATTAACAGCTACGAAAGACACAAAAATTGACGGGGTGGAAAGTGGCGCTACGCATGGCGCGGAATTTGGGGATAATATTTCTGGTGGCGGAGAAGGGGACGGACAGGTTGATAATGATGGATATGTAACAAAAATGAGCGCGTTGAAATTTACTGAGGGATTTATCATATTGGATTGGGCTACTATGTCTCCATTTGTTGTTGATTCTGGCGCTGATACTGTCAATCATCCTGGTATAATTAAAATTGCTAGTTCAGATATTTTAAATAATTCTAATTTTGTTTTAGCAGATGCCGTTGATTTTGCTAGATTGCGTTTTGATAAAGATCCGTCATTTAAAGTTCGTTTTAAGGTTGATAATAATAGTGATCAAATATGTAAAGTAGCAATGGGTTGGTATTCAGGAAGCGCTAATCCGCAGTATATAGGGTTTTGGACTGACGGCACAGTTTTGAAAGCGTTAATAAGAAAAACAGGCGAGGGTGGTTATGTAATAACTATTTCAGGTATTGATCCGACAGTATGGCATACTTATGAGGTAAGAGTTTTTTCGGGTGTTAATGCAAGATTTTATGTTGATGGGGTTTATAAAACGCAATTTACAACTCATTTGCCGATTGATTCAGGGTTAAGCGGTATTTTTCATGGATTTGCTCAATGTGGTGTTGCAGGGACACCGGCAAAATTATTTATTGAGCCTTACACTTTTAGCCAGGGTACATTACGATGAAAAGATTTAATTAATTTTTAATTTTAAATATATGTTTAACAAAATTCAAAGGTTATTGTTCACTTTATTTTTTATCGTGGGCGGTGGCCTAATGGTTTATGGCACAGTTGGCGCCGTAACCTATATTATGGTTCCCCAGGGTGGAACAGGTGCCGGCACTTATGCCAGCCAAACTGTTTTAATTGGTAGTAGCACAAATCCTATTGCTACCACAACATGGTCAGTGCCTCAGGATGACGGCACAGCTAATCAAATTTTAAAAACAGACGGTTCAGGTTCTGTCACTTGGCAGGCGGACGATTCAGGCGGTGGCGGGGATTTCGCGACAACGACTGCGGATTATTGGTTGACAACAAAAGACACAGCGGATTTGACAGAGGGAACGAGTTTATATTTTACAAATGGCAGGGTCGCTGATTATATCAATGGATCCTCTACAATGGCTGTCGCTGATTGGAATATTACCACTGGGCGCGTTGATCAAAGTTTGCTGATTGGCTCTTCGCCTACATTTTTAACGCCTACGATTTCAGGTTTGGTTTGGGACGGCGTAACGCTTGCGACTTCATCCGATATTTTAAATTTGTGGAATATTTATGAATCTGGCGGTGATGTAGGAATAGGGACAGCAACGCCGGCTTATGATTTAGATGTTTATGGCAATATAAGAGCGGACGGAGATGTAAGGACGACAGGTTCTTTTTATGGTGATACTTGGGAATCTATTTCAGGTAATAGTATGGCTATTCAGCCGACTGGCGATAGTGATGATTTCTTTTCTTTCAAAACTCCAAGCGATAGACCAACTATAAAAAGAGAGGGCGGGAAATATATTTATTTTGAAAGTTCAAATGTTTATGATGTTGGGATCTCTTTTCGAAAAGACGCGGATCATAGCGGGACTGTTAATTATTATAAGGACGAAAATTTATTCGGACTAAGTTCAAAGGATCCTTTGGTTTTCAAAGTTTGCGCGGATTATGATGATTATGTAAAAATTTGTGCGGCTAATAATATTCCCGAATTGTCTGTTGCAAGTTCATCGGGTTTTATGATAAATGCCGGCGGGACAAATTCTTTATTGTTAAATCATGACGGCGGGAATGTTGGAATTGGAACATCATCTCCGGGTTATCTTTTGGATGTTTACGGTTCAGGTTTTTTTAATGATAATTTGACAGTAAAAGCTACAACGACTTTTAATAGTGTGGCCTATAGATTCCCGGCTTCAGACGGTTCAAATGGGCAGTTTTTGCGGACTAATAGCGCGGGACAGCTCACATGGGCCACGCCCTCCGGTTCGGGCGATATGTTGAAAGCGACTTATGACGCGGACACGGATGATATGGTTGACACGGCTGAGGATTTAACTTGCACAAATTGCGTTAATGCTACTGAGATTGAGGATATTTATTTGTTAAATTCAGGCGATTTAGCGACTGGATCATCAACTTTTTTGTCAGATTTGACTGTTACCGGTAATTTAATGGTTAGTGGGACTGGCCATGATAATTTTTCAGATTTTGTGGCAAACGAACATCTTGACTGGACTGCTGATTTAGGAGTAACGAATATTCACGCGGGAAATTATACTGATACAAACACAACATATTTAGGCGGAACAAATTTGACTTTAGACGGCACGACTTTTAATGTTGATGACGCATTTTTATTAAATACAACAGACACAATGGTAGGGCAGTTAACAGTCAATGGTTCTGATTCTGCCACTTCAACTATTCAAGGAAATATTAAGTTTGAAAATAACGCCGCTTCTCATGGCTGTTATTTCATCTACGGAGCGACAACAACGCTTGAATGTTTTTAAAATATGAATTTTATAAAACGACAATTAAAGCGATTTAAGAATTGGATTATTTTTGCTGTTTTAGGTGTGGGGGTTTGTATGGCGGCAGGGCAGGTTTTGCCGTTTACGCCTGAAGAAATTAAATGGAAAGAGTTCACAGTTAATTTAGAAAATATAAGTTATAAACATCAAGGAAAGGAAATTAAAGATTTAAAAAATAAAAAGGGTATTTGGCAACCTGAAACTGAAAATGATTTTGAAGAGATTTATAAATATGTTTATGGTTTTGATATGGTTAATTGGCAGTTGCCTGACGGGACGCCTATGTGCGGAGTTGGTAGGGAAGCGACAAATTGTGTTCCTCATTGGAAACAAGAATTTGAAAATGCTAAATTTAAAAATGAATTAAACAAAATAAGAAAAAAAGAAGTTAATGCTAATATTTATAATAGTCAATTAATATCTAAAAATAAAATTTATTTTAATTTTTTGAAAAAATGGATCAAAGGTGTTATTGCCGGAGTAGAGTTTCAAGATGAATTTACAGAAGGGACATTGACGCTTTTAGAAAATCATACTCCAACAACGGCTGGTAGTGGATGGACAGAAATATACGATTATTATGGTGATGATTATTTAAGAATATTGCAAGGGTCTAATTCTGTAACTCCTAATACTGTTGCAAGTGGCGGTGTTTTGTATGAAGGTGATGATACAATGAGCGGAGTTAATTATACTGTTCAGTATAAAAGTATAAATGGAGATACGCTTGATGATACTAATCAACTTTGTTGTCGTATTCAAGATGTAGATAATATGTATTGTTTATTATGGAATGAGGTTGATGCAGATTTATATATAAATAATGCTGGCAGTTGGTCAACAATCGATACTACAGCAACAGGAATAGCTGATAATTCAATAATAGAACTTATTTGTGAAGGAACTTCAATTAGCGTAGAAGATGATGATGTTGAAATTTTATCAGCTATTAATGCTGTTCATTCTTCTGCTGGAAAATCTGGGATTGGAATGGGTGGGTTGATAATAGGTAGTCAAGATATGAGCAGTCAAAATGTTGATGATTTTGTAGTGACTGTTTCAGGTGCTCCTCCTGCCGACACTTGCACCTACGGTGGTTCAGGCGACTGGGATGTTTTAGAAAGTGATAATTGTTATATTACTTCGGATGTATATGTTGACGGAAAAATTAATTTGATAGGCGGCGCGACAGGACAATTCGGGTGCGCAGACGGCGTGAAAGTATCAGCGGAAAATTTTAATTTCGGAGGCGGAACAACATTTGATATGGATTGTTTTGCACATCATTAATTATTGTGTTATACTATAATTATGTCGTTATCAGTTTTTGCTACAATATTTGTTTTTATGGGTGGGGTAATTCTTGCTCTTGTTGCTATGATTTATAATGTATTAGCTGAAAGAATAAAAAATATAACTAAAACGCATAATGATTTAGCTGTTAATCTATCGTCTATCAAGACGGATATAAAATGGATTAAAAAGAAATTATATGAAGTATGAAAATTAATTTGCCATTTGGAAATTGCAAAATGTATCCAATTACTCAGCTGTTCGGTGAGAGGTTTTTATATCGCGGCTCTATTGTGAGTCACAAAGGTGTTGATTGGGCTATGCCGAAATTTACGCCTCTCTTGGCCCCTTTCTCCGGGGAAGTTTATCGCGTAGAAAAGCAAAGGGACTGGGGGTATGGCAGGACTGTGTATATTCGCGCAAAAGATGACAGAGGCCAGAGATATGAGGCGCTGTTGGCTCATTGCGAAGAGATTTTGGTAGAAGCGGGGTCTAGTGTCAAGATTGGCAATGTAATCGCTCACAGCGGACGGACTGGATTTTGGCGTGGTAGAAATGGTTATCATGTGCATTTTGGTTTGAAAGTCAATAATATTTATGTGGATCCATTAAATTATTTAGATATTAATAATCCGAATCAAGAGCAGTTATTCCCCGAGAAAATGGACGAGGCAAAATTAAAAGCATTTTTGGGGGATTATAAAATAAAGAAAGGCGACACTTTGTGGGGTATTGCAAAAAAGTTTTATGGCAATGGCGCGCATTACATAGACATATTTAATGTTAACCAAGATATAATTAAAAATCCGAATAAAATTTACCCGGATACAATTTTGCGAATACCTGTTTTAATAAATAAAGGTATATGATTTTAATACCATTCAAAAAAAGATTTGCGACTGTTAAGAAAAAAGATTTGAACACTTTTCAGCTTGATGTAATCTGTACAGTATGCAAATGTCGCGGTCTATTGTGGTTTAGCCGCGATTACAAGATTTTAGCGCATGCTTGCCCGAAATGCGGAAATAAAACGCTTAGAACGCCAAATTGGCTTAATCATCGCAAGCAAAAAACGCCTGTTTTTATTACTAAGAATTTTAAATAATATGTTTTTAGAAAATTCAAAAAAATTAATTCATTCAAAAACTTTTTGGACTGCTATGGGTGTGGTGGTTACGAGTGCCGGTCTTTTGGTTTCAGGCGAGGCAATGTTTCAAGAATTTTTAATCGGTGTAATCGGTTTTGTTTTTATTGTTTTAAGAATGATAACTCATCAGCCGATAAAAGATTAATCATTTGCACCAGGTATAAAGGTAACCGATAATGCCGGCAATATCGGTAACCAGTTATCCACAGTTTTACGCTTGTAATCATTTTTTTTGTGTGGTATAATTATAATTGAGAAGTGAGGAAGTGGATAACTATGTAAAATTTATTTCCTAATAAAAGTCGCCTTCTCGTGACTTTTTTTTAATTCTAAATTTAATTTTATGTATTATAGAATAACTTTCAAGCATAGCAATGAAGCGCCTAAAAAGGTAAAAACGGAAATTTTAGTTAAAGGCGCGTGGCAGGAAGTGAAAGGTGTAGTGCATAAAAGAAAAATCTAAATGCGTTATCCTGACACATTAAAAATACATTTTATTGATCCTAAAAAGCAAATTCCGCAGGCAAAATTAACACAGTTGAAAAATATTTTAGATAGTTATAGTAATGTGGTAATCACTCATTCTTATCGCTATAATTCAGGTATAGAATATTATTTAAGAAATATTGTCCGCTGGAAAAGTGGAAGAGTTGTTTTAGAATTTTTCCGTAAAGATGATGATATGGTGCCGGATAATTTAAAATAATATGGTTACTAAAAAGAATGTTGACAATGGCCATAGACGACATAAATGTTCAATTTGTGAGCGTGTGCGGTTTGAAAAATTTATGATGAAAGTTCCCGGTTCTTTTGGAAATCGCTCTTATGTTGTAAAAACTAGGTATGGGAATGAGTGTTGGGTTTGTGTCGACAATCCGGATTGTCAACAAAGGGCGATAAATTTTCAGACTTATTAATTTAAAAAAAAGAAAGGAGGTGGTTCGGATGTCAGATGATCCTGATGATTATGAATTTTCTGATAATCCAAAAGCAGCTTAGCTAAGCCCAAAAAAACTTTGTCATTTAAAAAACTTGACAAGGTTTTTTTTTGTGTATATAATCAAGCCAGGCGGGAATAAAAGAAAAGGAAGCGAAAAGAAAAGGTCGACCGTCTATTCGATTCTATCTTCTATACTATCGACCTACTAAAAAAACTAACTTCTAAACTTTCGAAAAATGTCAGAAGAAATTTTAAAACAAGAAGAAAATCAAAAAAATTCGGGAATTGAAAAAATC
>JAGLPO010000101.1 GCA_023137275.1 Candidatus Parcubacteria bacterium
GCTTTTTCATCAGGTTATCCTTGGTCGTTATACGAAAAAAGCTGGGCGGAAGCGCATTAGCGAGGTGATGATATGAAAAAGTATTTTTTGATAATTATATTATTTTTTTGCTGTAGTAACTTTTTATTTGCGCAATTGGCTAAATCATCTCCGTCAGAATCAGGGTGGTCGTATGAAGAAATTCAAGCACAACTTGATAATGTGAATACGTCAACTACAACTACAGATTGTTATTCTATTCTATTTAGCATCATGAAAATTCTTAGTGTTGATGCTCATACAATGACTGATGAGCAAACAGCGGATGTTATGGAGCAAGTGGATTCACTCTTCAAAGAAACGATGGTCAATGACGTCGAATCAATAGATATACAAGATCACAGCGATGCCGTCGCGCGTCTTGTGGATCTAATAAAGTTTTTTGTATCCGGTATTATTGGCGGCAAAGTTTCCCCGGACTATCAAACTGATTATGTTCTTGAGCAAATAGATTTACTTTTTAATGATACGTTAGCATATGAAATCAAATCAATAAACCCAAGTTTTGATGACGCCTTCCCACGTCTTGGGGAATTAATGAAACTTTTTGAAACAGGTATTATCGGTAGTAAGTATGTTTCTTGGAATGAACAAGTCTTTCAAATGCTTAAAGACAAATTAATTGATTTTCTTGAGTGGGAAATTGATTGTTTGAATCCATCTGATCCCGATTTTTTTAACGATTTTTTTAACGATTTTTGTGTCGCAATGCACTTAATTTCTGGTTTTGTTGAGTATGATGATCATTCATCTAAAATTCGTGACTTTATAAATTATGTAAAAACAAAATTTATGGAAAGTATTGAACAAGGAATTGAAAACTTATCTGCTTGTGGAAGCGCTGAGCTTGTTAAATTAGATAATGCCGCTTATCAACTTAAAAATGGATGGAAATGTGATGGCTATCCATTATGGTGGTCGGGCCCGACACAACTTGTAATAGGCAGGGCTTATGCTTCATGGTTAAATTGCTACATAAACAGTTTGATTGAAAAAGATTGTAGTGTTTTGATGTTCGAACAACTCAATAACCTCAAAGATGAATTTCGGAATTCTAATTTTCCGGGCTCAAGTGAGCTAAAAGAAATTCTGCGAACTCTTCCAAGTAACGAGTTCGATGAAATTTTTCAAGAGTTTGACAACATAGAATCATCTTGCAACCCAATGCTTTATTTTGACTCAGAGGTGGAATATGATATGGAAAGTTTCGCTAAGGCAGAACTTCATGTCATCGGTGGAGTACCTCTTGGAAAAATTGGGGAGAATAAATACTGTGGCTTTGGCTCGTTCGAGTTTATAAAAATGGAAATACAGAATTATGTTTATGGATGTTCAGTTATTAATATTTTAAGGCCAAACGGTGAAATAGACGCCGAAGTCTTTTTTGAAAAAGATGGCAACAGGTTAAAGTTTGATCATTTAAAGGTTTTCCCATGCAGTTGGGAAGGGTTTACCTTAGTATGTCCGGATCCACCGAATCCACCGATGACTTGGCCAACTTACGGTCTTTATGCAATGGCATTCTGGGATCTATACGAAGATGTCATCGACCTTTCAGAGCCAATACAAGACTGGTATCGTATTACCGGGTTTTCTAATCTACAGGACAATAGTGATGGTATTGCTGAGATAAAAACAACATATTCTCGGGTAAAACTGCATACAGAACACACTACCTACAGAATAACCGGATTAAATTTTAATAAACTCATTTATGATGTTCAGCCCGTTTCCCCTAATGAGTCTCCGATTGCCGACGCAAATTCCGATCAAACTCTCAAAGCTGACGCTGATGGAATTGCAGCAGTGACTCTTAATGGAGCTAATTCTTCCGATACGGGTTCCTCCAAAGGAATAAATAGCCATATAGCACAGTTTGAGTGGTTTAAACAATGGGTCAAAATAGCTGAGGGGGAAATTGCACAAATTCGATTAGGCGTTGGGGAACACGAAATAACTTTAGTTGTTACAGATGATGAAGGAGCAACTGGTAAGGATAAAATTATTGTAACGGTTATTGAACC
>JAGLPO010000102.1 GCA_023137275.1 Candidatus Parcubacteria bacterium
TGCACATCAGACCCGATTGCCAATCCTAAATTAGATCTGGCGTTTGCCGCGTCTTCCGCTCCGGTTCCGCCGTAGGCGATTCCCAAAGTAGTGGTACCCCAGGTTCCGGCGTTAATGAACGGCAAACCGGTAACAGCGGATGTGTTCCAGCCGATGCCGCCTCTTGCCGGGGTGAGATGGGCCGTGCCGATATTTGACCAAGTATAATTGCTTAAATCGCTTTCCACTATGAAATCCATATTGCCATTAGTATCATCATAGGTAATAGCGATTCTGGTATGAGTGCCGGTGGTTGTTGCTATCATAACGCCGGCATAGTCTTCCACTTCCTCCTGGGTCAGCTTGGTGTCAACCCCGACCGCGCCCGGGCTGATCCAGGTATAGCCGGTGCCGCCCGCGTTGACGGCCAGAAGCTGATCAGCATTGCCCATGGCGATCTCGCCCATTTCCGTGCTGGTAGCGTAGATTATGGCCTGGTCGGTCCAGGAAGTCTTACCGGTGCCGCCTCGGGTGATCGCTATTGTGTCAGCGCTCCAAATACCGGTTGTTATCGTGCCTATAGTTGATAAATTAGCTAACGATGTAAGCTGCGAAGCAGAGCTAGTACTAAACCAACTAACCAGCGTAAATATTTCACTGCCATCAATATTATCCAAAGTACCGGTCCAATTGCCGGACGTGTCCAGGCTTAAGGTGTTGCCGGTCAAACTTAGCGGAGAGGTGGCTGCTAAATCAGTATTGCCAATATGTATAGATGAAGAAGCCGTTGTCACGCCGCCGGATACATATAGAAAACCAGTATCGCCGGAAAGGTCAACGCCGGTGCCGCCATATTCCAAACCGATCGCGCCACCTTGCCAAGTGCCGGAAAGAACAGTGCCGGTAGCATTAACCAAGAACTGATTACTGGCGTCCAGACCAATCGTTAACATAGCGCTAGGCGAAGTAGTGCCGATTCCCACCTTGCCGTCATTGCCGACATAAAATACGCCGCCGGTTGTACTGGCATTATAATTAGTAAATTCAATTAATGGTCCGGAGCCATACTGTGTTCCCCAAAGAAACGGCGAGGTAGTGCTGAATTTAGCTTCCACGCCGGTCTGGAAATTTACCGGATCCAATATGCAGCCGCTGCAGCCCTGAATAGTGCCCGGCAGGCCCAGGAACGTGCAGGACGCGCCGTCCTGAACTTCACAACCGGTGCCGCTGGCTCCCAAATCAGAGTCGCAGTCCAGGTAGCCGCTATTACATTCCGGAGTACAGGCTCCGCTACTATGATAATGGGCGTCAGTCTCACCCGGATAAGGGGTGGTGCCAATATCAATTTCACAGCCATCATCGTCTGTATATGATCCATCGCAATAAGTATAGCCGCTGCGGCAAGTGCCGCAAGCAGAAGAAGCCATTTCATCTTCAATACAAATAGTCTCTCGATTTACGCTATAGCAGCTACTATCGCGGTCACACCACCAACCGTTGTTATTATTACAATACGGATCAGGTGAAACGTCAGTCGCGTAACAATCAAGGATATAGCCGCCATCATAAGAACTGGAATAGTTAGTGCTGGAAGTAGTAGACGCGGTTGGAGCGCCAATTAATGCTGTATCATAACATTGAGCAATGCCGCTCAAATCACCACAGATCATTTCCGTGTCACAGTTTTGTCCAGGATAGTTGGTTTCGTCTGTTGCCGGACAATTTGCCGGATCATCAACCCAATAGGATTGGGCATTTACGTACTTAATCACGCCAAAGAATGATACAACGATAATTATCGGTATCAGCCATTTAAATTTAAATTTTTGCCTTAGTATTCTTAACATGAAATTAATTACGTAAATCCTTTATCCTGCCCCGACTATTTCGCCGGGGCAGGTGGTAAAAAAAGGATCTGAATATTTGCGTTGGAGATTTCGGAGCCAATCCTCCGGTCAGAAGAGAAGTATGGGATTTCTTTCTCCTCTGGCCAAGAGATTTATCCAAAATATCATTGTGTCGCGCAGCACGCGATCGGTTTGGTTTCCGAACAATTAGTAAGCCAGCCAACACCGCCGCCATTACTGTCCAGCGCCCAAAACGCGCCCAGCATAACGCTTGAAGACGAAGTCCAACCATTGCAATCATTGGAATTTGAAGTATAGCCCGGAGGCCCTTCGGCAATCCAGGCGCTTCCCGACCACTGTGATATATCATCTTTTTCAATACTCACTAAAATATCATAAGTGCGGCACATAAAACTATTGCTAAATTCCGCGGCGCATATAGCATTAGCCGCCGCATACCCAATCAAGGAGGTAGTAGCATAACCGCCGTCATATTCCATCGTAGTGGTTCCAATTAATTTCGTGTATATACTGCTATCCAGGCCGAGCGTGCCGGTTGCCACCCATTGTCCGCGGCCATCGCCATCCGACTGCCAAAGCCAGCCGTCAGTGCCGGTAGAATTCGGGCTAAATTTATAAGTTTCGCTTAAGCCAAGACTGGATCTGGCGCCGGTAGCGGTACTGGCTCCGGTTCCTCCGAAGGCTACATCAATTACGTCCCCATGCCAGGTGCCGGCAGTAATCGTTCCCAGAGCGGTAATCACTGTGGTTGTTGACCAAATCGCGTCTGATCCGTTGGAATACAAAATATAACCGTTTGCTCCCAGGCCGAGCCGGCTCCATTGGCTGCCGGAATTAGCTACCATTAAATCCCCGCGAATCAAAGTACTGGTAGCATCAACGTCCGAGTGTGATACAGAAAGAATAGAATGAGCAGCCGGCGCGCTGGTGGTGGCCCAGGACAATTGCCCGCTTACCACAGCCAATACCGTGCCTTCATCGCCAATGGTAAATTCGTTTATTATATTATCGCTTGACGCGTATAACAATGATTGATTAGCAATTGAGCTTAAGCCGGTACCGCCGTAAGCGACTTGAATAGTGCTGGACGAAGTTAAGGTATCGGTGTCAAGCCAAACTGCCGGCTCGCCCGCCGTTACCCCGGAAGTGTCTATTGATCCGGCTCCCGCCCAGGTTTGGATACAATCACTGCCTAAACAAAGCTCAATAAAGCCGGCGGCGCCGTCAACATTTAAGAGATAATCCGGCGTCGTGGTGCCAATCCCGATATAGCTGGTATTTGTATCAACAAATATGCTTGAAGTAGCGGTTAAAGTACTGCCGTCGTTGGCATAATAAGCCATCTGTCCGACAGCCCCCGGGTTAACATAAGTAAACGAACTTGGCGAATCCCATCTTAGGTTGCCGGCGCCATCCGTAATTAAAGCTGAATTAGGCGCGCCGTAACTATCCGGCAAGGTTAATACCAAATTTGAACTAATACTGCTGGAAGCGCGCCAGGCAACATAGTTTGAGCTATCCAGATCATAGAGCTTAAGCTCTTGCTGATTACTGATATTGATCGTGTCAAATAATGACGAGCCATTGACTTCAAATATATTTCCCGAAAAAGTACTGGTCGCAATATTGCCGATTACTACAACATCAGCCGTGTCTATCGGACGAATTAAAGTTTCTGCCGTGTTTGTAGCCCATAAAGTATCGCCACCCGAGCCAAAACCACCGGCAAAATCAGGATCCCAATAAAGATCGCCGCTGGCATTAGTTTTAAGCACATACCCTGGGGCGCCATAAGCAGTTGGAAAATAATAATTCCCGATTTGCACACGGCCGTCATTCAGCACCGCGAATGAAGTGGTTGTCCCGATTTTGAATTCAACTATACTGCCGGTGCCATTTTGCGTAACTGTCAGCGCTGTGTTGCTTGAGCTGGTAGAAATTGAAACAATATTATTAAAACTCCACTCCCCTGTTATGGTCTCGTCCTCAGACAAGGTTGCGTATTCACTTTCGGTTTTATTGCCTAAACGAGACGTGTCAAAGGCGGCCGGCACGGTTGTCAATAATTTCCGCGGACTCATGGTTTCGTTGTTAAAAATAATTTCTAAATACAAACTCTGGCTAAAATCAACGCCGGATATATCGGTGATCACGCCCAGATTTTCATTTATTATTCCCCCTTCCACAAAAGGACGGTTGTTAATACTGTCTCCAGCGCTCCAGATTTCTATGCTGCCGGCTACGGTAATTGTATTCACGCTGGTATCAAAATCAATTATCAAAGCCCCTTCGGTTGAACTCGCGGAACTTAAATACTGTCCTACCCTAAGAGTGCTGGTCGCGCTTGGACCGGAATAAGTATAAACCATGCCGCTGGCAGTGGTACTGGCCGATGAAACAGTAGCCGAAAAACGAGTGGCTGAGGTAGATGTCTCAGACCAGATCGGCGTACCGCCGCCTGGGACGGTAAATAAACGGAAAGTAAAATCATAAACGCCGTCAGCTATTTCCGTACCGTCCAAATTAGTCACCTTGCCGATAAAATTAAGCAGAGGTTGTGTCTGCGCGCCAACCGGTTCAATTCGCAGCCATCCTAAAACCAACACAACAACAAACAAAGTTGTAATCACAGCGGTTCTAATTGTTTGTTTTCTAAATTTCATTAAATATTATTTCTCGTTATTTTATATTCGTAAATTCGCCCGCCTGCAACGCTGTAGCACTGCGGGCAGGTATTAATTCGTAATCACATTAATTTCTTTAGCCAGCCAAAAGTATTTTCCAAAATATTCATAATTATCGTAATAATTGATTCTTTTTTCTTAGCTGTCATAAAAGTGTGCACTTTTGAGCTGGATAAATTATCTCCCGAGTCAACACTCTTAACCCGGAAACTGTAGACCACGCCGGGCTTAAACTTGGTTACTACCATTACATGCTCCTTGGTATAATTCATATTTAAATTTGTCAATTCGGATAGTTTAGCATTTCCGCCATGCACGCCCTCCTGATACTCTACCTGGGATGTGGACGGCTCGTTGGTAAGCCAGGAAATAATTGTCTGGATCTTGTTGCTGCGATCCACAAAAATAGTTGAATCGGCCTTGATATGCGATATCACCGGCGGCAGATCATCTTCGGTTGTTGAAAACCGGCTTAATATCTTGCGCGCTTCGTTCCCCCGGTCGTCAGTACTAAGCATCTCAACCTCATAATAAGTGCCGCCGACAAATTCATTGATCGTAATTTCATGGACTACAGTGTCGGCATTATCTTTTACGGTTTTCTGCTGGTCAACGCCTAAAACATTATTAAAATAAGGCGTAAAAGTAACCGCCGAATTTGCCGGCTTGTTGGTTACCCATTTAAAAACCGCTGTTTCATTATCAATTATTTGCGTTAAATAGCTGACGATCTGAAGCTCTTCAATGCTGGTGCGGAAACTAAAATCCCGCGAATGGGCTGTCGGACCAAGCCGAGCGGCGCTTCGCAGTTGAAAATGATAAGTCGTATCCGGAGTTAAGCCATGCAGGGTTACTTCATGGCTAAAAGTATAAACACCGGGGCTGCCTACTATCTGCTGATACGGCTCCGGGGTTTCCGGATTATAAGCCTGCTCCGGAGCAAGCGCAATTAACGAATTTGATTCAATATCGGTTGACCAGCTAATAGTCACCTCGCTTGCTCCAATCTCTACCATAGGCTCTCCGATCAGGATCGGGGTGGCAATATAGCCGGACAGATCATCAATTGATCCGATATCGCTTAGTTCATTTAAAGAAACTTCGGGGAATAACCTGGAAATAAAATCAAGAGCATTGCTTGCTAAATTCTCAATAATTCCCGGCTCTTCTTCGCCTACCGGCTCCTCGGGAAGCGCTTCTTCTCCTTCACCCGGAATAGTGGTTATTACGATATCTCCGGAATAGCCGACGTTTCCCCAGCCGTCGCTGGAAATGGCGCGCAAATGATATATGGAATCAGGCTCCAGATTTATCAAGGCAACAGAATGCTTAGTGCTTGACGCCCATTCCCCGTAAGTTGAACCATAATCTTTACTAAGCCCATACTCAATAAAGCTGGTTGCTTCTTCGTCAGTCTCCCAGACAATAACTGCTGTTTGATTTGTTACTGATATAGTTTGAACGTTTGTAATTTCGGGAGGCGCCTTGTCGGTTTTATCAATGATCAACAATCCGCCGCCGCCGCTAGGAGGCGTAGTACTCTCGTCAGTTGAACCGGAAGTGAAACTCCTGGGGGTGGTGTCGGTTGTAGCGCCACCGTTAATTCGCTCTGAACGAACTTGATAATAATACACAGTTTCCGGCGTTAAGCCGGTAAGCGTAACGCTGTGGCTGGCATTATTTTTTACGCTAGAGCCTTGCTCCATACTGCCGGCAAATGAACTGTCTGTTGAATATATAACATAGGCATCACTTACGATATTAGTGTTCCAGACGACGGTCGCGTCCACGCCGTCAACTGAGTGGCTGACGCTGGAAATAATCGGCCCGTCAAAAGTATGGTGGATATTTTCATAAATAATATAACTGCTGCTTTTCATAGCCGCTTTTGCGCCTGCCCCAACTATAAACAAGCCAAGCAAAATCAATACAAGCATTGCCTGCCTGGCTTGTTTAAAAGTTAGATTTTGTTTTTTTGCGTTTTGCATGGGTATATCAATGAAAGCGAAATAATTTAAATTCTACATGTATTTGCGGATGAACTTGCGCAAGTCAGACTCAAAAACCCGGTAAGTCTTTCGACCTATCCGGGCTACTTTAAGATCACCGGTGTCAACCCACCGGTATACTGTGCGCGTGCTAACTTTAAGCACTTTGGCGACTTCCTGAATAGTTAGAATGTCGTCTTTTTTAAACACGCAAATTAATCACAAAAATAGTTTTTGCTTTTTATTTATTAGTTTTTATCATCTTTAATTAAAACAAAGGCTGCAATTAAATTTTTTGTTTTAACACAGAGATATTACAATTAATTATAAACTATTTTGTCGTCTATTGTCAACAAGAATTATCCACAATCTACTATTATTAATAATATTGACTTATAATTAATTAAAATATATTATATTGATTTATACTATATTATTTTATACTATAAATAACTATAATTAACCATTGTCACAAAAAGTTTAATATATTAAATAATATTAGCCCTTTCCATACAACAAAAAACAACCTTTTATTGGTTGTCTTTTAGCTAATTTTAAAAGTTTTTACTCTTTTTTATACTTTAATCCAAGAATAAACCAAAACAATAATACTCCAAAATGCAGGCTCCACCAAAAATGATCAAAAAAGAGTAAAACCATCAAACTGATATAAATTCCAAATATACAAATATCCTTGCTTTGGCTGTATCTTTTACCTAATTTTATATAAAAAACCAACAAAATGTAACTTATAAACCCAAATATACCGATTTCCGCCAAGACCAACAAATATGTATTATGAATCGGTTGATAATACCATGACCGCTCCCCTGGCTCAATTACTGTTAACGCTCTGGGGAAATTATTTATACCAACGCCGAAAAATAAATTATCAAAGGCTACTTTTTTTCCTTGTTCAATTGAGGCAACCCGTTCAAAAACTGATTTTTGCTCCAAACGATTATCAAAATTAAATCTCGCGCTTACTAGATTGCCATACATACAAATAAATATAAATCCAATAATCGAACCTATTAAGATCAACTGTAATAATTTTTTTTGAACTAACAATCTTTTCTGCCAAATCAACATAATAAATAAACCAATAAAACCGGCCGCCAGAGCCAGCCACGCGGTTCGGGAAAAAGAAACAAAAATTCCAAATAATAAAACCAGCCATAGTGAATAATAATATTTATTGTTTGTTTCTCTTTTGTTATTAATAAACAAACCCAGCAGTAAAAAGATCGCGATCACCAAATAAGCGCCCAAAATATTCGGGTGGTCCAAAGCGCCATAAGCCCTTAGCCAGCGCTCGCCTATTCCGTCCGAAGCAATAATTTCAATGACCGCGGTACCTAATTCCCTTGGGTCATGGCTGGCCATGCCCAAATACTTACAAGCAAAAGTTGACTGCGTAACAAACTGCCAAATAGCAAGAACTGCTTGCAGACCGGCTCCCAAAATAAAACTAAGACTAAGCTTGCTCAAATTATATTTAGCGTTAATAATCAGCCAAAATAATCCAATACCAAAAAGCAATCTAACATAACTAAATATTGCCACGCTTTTTAAAGGAGCAAAAAAAATTGATACAAAAACAAAAAACTCAAGGATGGCAACATACCACCAAAAATTTAAAAATTTATATTTAATATTTAATTTCTTTTGATTTACAAAATAATTAATTACAAATAAAAATATTAACAATATTATCAAAATATCTGTTGCGTAAAGGCTTATTGTTTCATATTCAAGATAACCTTGATTTAATTCGCCGGCGCGAATGATCCAGCGTGTTTGCCAGGGCAAAAAAAACGCCAAAACATAAAGCCCGTATTCAATTATTCTATTTATGTGTTTCATGAAAATTTATTTATTTTCTCACCTTACGCACTAAATATTTTTACCTTAAAAAAAGTTATAAGTGCGTAACATGAGTTATTTTTTCTAAATTTTTCAAATAAAGTTCGCGATAGTATTGCCGTCGGTCATTAACGTACATGCGCAAAACCTGGTCATTCATTATTACTCGGGTATCCTGGTTTATTATACTTTTAATATTCTTTGGCAAAATCATTAATTGGATAAATTTTACCAATGATTCCAGACCGGCCAAAAGGATATCAAAAGTTTCCTGGTAAAAAGAAGATTTGATCGACAATATCACTGTTTGGCTTGGCGAAAATCGCTGCCAATTAGGAAATTCACGTTTTAACCATGAGTTAGCCGTTAATAGTTCTTCGTACGTATTATTCTGATCAAATAATAGAACCAGACCGGCTAGCCAATATTTAAAATAAATATCATTGTCATCCAGCATATAAGGCTTTAGGTTTAAATTATCGCGGCTAAGATAAAAACTAAGACAAATTTTATTTTTTTCTTTGCCCGGCCGCGGCCTAAGCCTTAATATCTGCATTAGCCCTGCGCAAATAAAACGGGTCAGCCATATTCGTTTTGGCGCGGTAATAATAAACAGATCAATATCACCCTCTGGCTTTAAATTGTTAGCTCCCACTATATTGGCCAAAGCGATCATTTTAACAAAGGGAATGAACCTAAATAATCTGCATACCGTGCGAGCGCGTTTAACTTTTTCTTTAGTGGCAATATAGCGATCAGCACGAGTCTGAATAATATGTTTTCTACCGGCTAAATAATAAAAACCTCTTTTTTTCTCCATGTTGCTAAGTGGCATAACTTCGCGTATATCAGACAAGCCGCAAGCCAGAGGACAATACTTCCAAAGCTCCAGGTCGGTAGGCGGGTAATCAAACACATCAAAAAAAGCAATCGTTTTAACAATCGCCTCCTTAAGCTCTTTTTGATTAACGGTTTGTTTGTCCATTATTCTTTAATAGACCCACTGCATAATAAGTTTTGTAGCGAAATTTTCAGATTTTGAGAAAATTTTGTAGAAAAAATTTTTGCTTATGTGATAATATAGGCCAAAATTTTTTATGCAAAATTTACCAAAATATGGAAATTGCAGTAAAAAATTATTATACAGTGGGTCTAATAGACTGTCTATAAAGTCTTTGGCTTATCTATTACTAAAGGATCAATTTTGGCTTCGCCGTCAGTGATCTTTACCACATCTTTATCAATCTTTTTAAATTCGCTGTAAGCATTATTATAATGATTTACCGTGGTTGTCATGCTTACGCCGATCTTGCGCATAAAATCATCATAGCTTTTCATGTGCCGGCCTAGCTTTTCCACATTAGAGCGGATCGTCTTAGCGCTCTCCTCTATCTGCAAAGCGCGAAGACCCTGAAGCACTGTCTGGAGATAGGCTAAAAAGGAAGTTGGCGACACGATAATTACACGCTTGTCTTTAAAAGCGTATTCAATTAGATCTCTGGTATTTACCTGAACCGCGCCAACCTTATTAATCAACAAATCATAATAAATTGCTTCACTCGGTATAAACATAAAAGCAAAATCCATGGTCTTTTCGCCCGGCTTCACGTATTTACTGGTCTCATCAATCCTGGTCTTAAGGTCTTGCTTAAATAGCTTTTCCAGCTTTTCCCGATCTTCTTTATCTTTGCAATTCAAAATCCGTTCATAATTTTCCAAACTAAATTTGGAATCCACCGGAATAATTTTTTCCTTTACAAATACTACCGCGTCCACGATCAAGCCGTCTTTAAAAGAATATTGCATCTGATAGGAGTTTGGCGGCAGCACATTTTTCAAAGTTTCTTCAAGATAATATTCACCCAAAACACCCCGCTGCTTGGGATTTTTAAGAATATCCTGCAAATTCTGCAGCTGTGAAGAAAAATTAACTACCTGTTTATTTGTTTCATCCAATTTGGTAAGCTTTTCGGTTACGTCTGAAATTAATTTAGCCGACTGGCCGGTTATTCCTTGCACGGTTTTGATCGTTTGGCTCATCTGGCTCTGCGTTGCCTGATGAGTCTCGGACAGCTTCTTGTCCAGTGTCGTTCTTAAATCACGGTTCTGTTCACTTAATTGCGACAACCTCTCCATCATGGCTCCAAGTTTTTCCGATTCACCGCCACCTGGTTTTTTCCTTTGCATAATAATTGATGAAATCACACCAATCACCAATATAAAAAGTAAAATTATAATAAATAAATCCATATTATTTAACTAACATTCGTAAATTCGCCCGCCTGCAACGCTGTAGCACTGCGGGCAGGTAATAATTCGCCACGCCCGCCTCGCAAGCAAAGCGTTCGGGCAGGTAATTCATAACAAAGTAATATCAGTTTAACAACTTAACATATATTCCGCAAGCCTTGCTCAAAGTTAATTTTTAATGTATAATAATTGTCGTTGTTTATATGTTACTAATTACAAATCAATACTTATTTACTAGTTACAAATTTAATCTATAAAGTGGTTAAAGCACATTTGTAAATTAGCACTGATTTGTAATTCGAAACCAATAGTAACTCGTAACATTTTTATATATGCCTAAAACTAATCAAAATGTAATTAGAGTCAAAGGAGCGCGAGTGCATAATTTGAAAAACGTAAGCATTAACTTGCCTCGAAATAAATTTATCGTAATTACCGGCCTGTCCGGCTCGGGTAAATCTTCGCTTGCCTTTGACACCATTTATGCCGAAGGTCAGCGCCGCTATGTTGAGAGCCTATCGGCTTATGCCAGGCAATTTCTGGGATTAATGGACAAACCGGACGTGGACCAGATTGAGGGCTTGTCTCCGGCAATCTCAATTGACCAAAAAACCGCCCCGCACAATCCCCGCTCAACTGTCGGGACCGTTACCGAGATATACGATTACCTTCGTTTGCTTTTCGCCCGCATCGGCATTCCTCATTGCCCGGATTGCGGGGATAAAATAAAACGCTACACAGTAGATGAGATAGTCAATCAGTCTTATAAAGATTTTCTAAATAAAGATATTCTGATATTATCTCCGCTTATTAAGGATAAAAAAGGCGAGCATAAAAAAGTAGTTGCCAATATCGCGCAAGCCGGCTTTGTCCGGGTGCGTTTTGACAATGAGATTATCACTTTGGACGAAGCCGAGGATTTAAGTGTAGACAAGCAAAAAAAACACTCTGTTGAAATAGTAATTGATCGGTTAAATCTCAGTAAAAACAAAGAAGATCATGCCCGCTTTACCGAAGGAGTAGAAAAAGCCCTGAAACTCTCAGACGGATTAGTCACTATATCATCCTCACCCCCTGCGCCCGTCCCGGGTCGGGTCAAAGGAAAAGACGGGGCTAAAAAGGGGTCGGAAAAAACCTATTCCACTGCTTTTGGCTGCCCCAAATGCGGCATTAGCCTGCCGGAACTGGAACCGCGCAATTTTTCCTTTAACTCGCCGCACGGCGCCTGCCCGGACTGCTCCGGCTTGGGAACCAAGCTGGAAATTGACCCAAAGTTGATAATTAACCAAAACCTGACTATTGCCCAGGGCGCTATCCGCCCCTGGTCGCACAATACTGCCACCGGCCAAACCTGGCTCATGCGCATCCTTGGCACAGTAGCCGATAAAAACGGTTTTGATCTGAATACCCGTGTTAAAGACCTTAACGCGAAACAAGCAAGTATCGTGCTCTACGGCACCGGTGAAAAAAATTATCAAGTTGATTATGAAAGTAATAGATTCTCCGGCGAGCTTAGCACTGAATTTGAAGGCGTTATTCCAAATCTGGAGCGCCGCTACCAACAAACCGAATCCGACTATACCCGCCGAGAAATTGAAGGGTACATGCGCGTTTTTGTATGCCCGACCTGCAACGGACAAAGGCTAAAAAAAGAAATGCTGGCAGTAAAACTATATGGGCATTCTATATATGAAATAACCACTAAGACCATAGATGGGGCTAAAATATTTTTTAATGAGTTAAATAAGGCAGGCAGGTTAAACGCTCGCGAGAAAAAAATCGCCGACCAAATCCTCAAAGAAATAAGCTCCCGCTTAAATTTCCTAATGAACGTGGGCTTGTCTTACTTGACCCTGGACCGAACCGCCAATACTCTCTCGGGCGGCGAAGCCCAGCGGATCCGTTTGGCCAACCAGATCGGGACCTCCCTGGTCGGAGTTATTTACATACTGGACGAACCATCAATCGGTTTGCATCAGCGCGACAATAAGCGCCTGATCATGACCATTAAAAAGCTTCGCGACCTGGGGAACACGGTAATTGTGGTTGAACATGATGAAGAAACCATGGCCAGCGCGGATTGGATCGTGGATGTCGGCCCGGGCGCCGGCGATCATGGCGGCGAGATCGTCGCGGCCGGCACCCCGGCAGCGGTTAAAAATTCAAATAGATCCCTGACCGGACAATATCTTTCCGGCAAAAAATCAATCCCTGTGCCAAAGGAATACCGCAAGGGCAGCGGTCGTGAAATTAAAATTATCAACGCCAGCGAGCATAATCTGAAAAATATTGACGTAAGCTTTCCTTTGGGCAAGCTTATCGCGATTACCGGCGTTTCCGGTTCCGGCAAGTCCACGCTGATGACGGATATCCTGGCCCAGGCGCTTAGCCAAAAATTTTACCGGTCCAAAGCCGCGCCCGGCGCGCACAAGCGGATTGAAGGCATGCGCCATATTGACAAAGTAATAAATATAGACCAATCGCCGATCGGCCGCACCCCGCGTTCAAACCCGGCGACTTACACCGGCTGTTTTACCCCGATCCGCGAGCTTTTTGCTTCTCTCCCGGAAGCCAAAATCAAGGGTTATAAGCCGGGCCGCTTCTCCTTTAACGTGGTTGGCGGACGCTGCGAGGCCTGCTCCGGCGACGGCATGGTCAAGATTGAGATGCAGTTTCTGCCTGATGTCTATGTGGAGTGCGATGTCTGCCACGCTACCCGTTATAATAAAGAAACTTTGGAGATTAAATACAAAGGCAAAAACATTTCCGAGGTTCTTCAAATGACCGTGGAAGAAGCCAGTGAATTTTTCAAAAATATCCCGGTTGTTGAACAAAAACTTTCTACTCTGAATAAAGTCGGCCTTGGATATATTAAGCTTGGCCAGTCCGCTACCACTCTTTCCGGCGGGGAAGCCCAGCGGGTCAAGCTCTCTACCGAGCTATCCAGGCGGGCAACCGGCAAAACCCTGTATATTCTGGATGAACCAACCACCGGCCTGCACTTTGATGATATTAAAAGGCTTTTGGATGTCTTAAACCGGCTGGCTGACAAAGGCAATACGGTTTTGATAATTGAACATAATCTGGACGTGATCAAATCGGTTGACTGGATCATTGACCTGGGCCCGGAGGGCGGAGATGCCGGCGGACAAATCGTGGCCCAGGGCACGCCAAAGGATGTGGCCAAAGCAAAAAATACTTATACTGGAAAATATTTAAAAAAAATCTTAAAATAATATATTATTCTATCTTTTATTCGAATGACCCGCATTCGTAGCTGCGGGATGCCCGAAGGGCGAGGACATAAAAAAAGCAGGCCCTGACAAAATTCCAAGAAACTTAGCTTCTTAAAATTAAGTCAGGGCTTTTATGCTGAGGGTTGGATAAATTCCCTCATTTTTCACCTGGAGTTATCCGGTCGAAAGGCCATAAGTGTCCGCTGCGGTGTTGTTATGAGTAGAGTTCTGTATCAAATAGGCGGTAATGAAGTTACCCCCTGCAACTTCCTGTTTTTCCGGCAGGTTGCCGGTTTGAGCCGTTATCGTAGGAGTCTTTGCATCGATGTAGTTGTAATCAGTAGCCGCAAAAATCGGGGTTTTATCCGGAAGTCTCAACCCCCGTTGATCCGCTGTAATTGCCGTTGTTGCTGGGTATAAGGCAATGGCCTGACCAGCCTGATTCGTCGTATCTGCAATAGCAATACCAAAGGTAAACATCATCGCCATAAAAGCAATGATAACGGATTTCCTCATAACTGAGTCTCCTTTTCTGAAAATGGTTTTTGCCAAAAATTTTTTCTACAAAAAAGACAATGTGGGATTGGCGATATTCGCCAAATAATAAATTTATCCCTCCTTTCGCTTCCCACTAGCGGCTATTAACGTAAAAGAACTTATATAACCTTAGCATTATTTTTAAAAAATATCAAGTAAAATAACCAAATAAAAAGAGAAGCGACATCCGGTGCTGTATTCTCTGTTTTGCGAGAAAGCACTAGGGATGCCGCTTGTTTATAAAAGAGAAAGGAAAACGTTGGGCCCGTTTTAATCCGGGTAATCGCGGTTTTCACCAGCCATTAAATACACAAAGTATTATTGTTTTATATTTACAATAATTCTTTAATTAATAGCCGCCTCATATCAGCAGTTTTTTCACATGTTCTATTTAATCAAATATTAGCACTTTTTAAAAAACTGTCAAATTTGGCTTATTTTAAATAAAAAATTACTACTTTATTTAATCCTTATTTATCTTTATCCCCAAAAACCTGAGCCGTAAAAACCTGGATTTCCGTGTTATTATCCTTGTAGGAATTCGAATGTAGTCCGGCTTTTTGTAAGCAAAGCTCACTAAGAAAAGTTTCCAGGTCCCAGCCGGTTTCCAGAGCTACCTGGGGCAAAAACACGCCCGAATGGCAGCCTTGTTTAATGATAACGCCATGCCTGCCCAGCTCTATTTTTTGCCAGTCATCAATTCGCTTGGGCGCGGACAATACGCTTACTTCATATTCAAGCCTGCACAGCTCACTCTTATTAACCAATAAAAAACGCGGATCATCTAAGCAGGATGACACCGCCATATCGCGAACCACCTGCCAAAGCGGCTTGCCTGACGGGATAATTTGGCCAATACATCCGCGCAGATCTCCTCTAATTTTAAGCGTCACAAAAGCCCCTTCCCGCCGATTCAAGCGCTCATCCTGAATATTATAATCCAACCGCTTGCCTCCATTAACCCGCGCTTCCACTGTTTCTCGCGCGATTTTAAGTAAAATATTTTTCTGCTCGCCTGATAGTTCCCCAATCCCTGATCCCTGATCCCTAATTTCCAACTTACGGCCAAAGGCCATAGCGGCGTACCCCACGACCCGCGTTTTATCACCTATTGCCGCGTCCCCGCTGTTCGCGTATTTAAGAATTTTTGCCTGTGTCCAATCCAGCTTTTCTGCCAATGCCATCAGGGTCTTAACGCCGTCAGTTCCGCAACAAAGGATTTGTAAATTTGCGATTCTCTTGCTCTCTGTTGCCTTAATATACTCTTCCAGAGCTTTAATGTCGTTTCTTTTTATATTTTCCAAAGTAAACTTATCAACTGCCTTGGCATCAGCGTAGCCTGGGTAGTGGGATAAATCCGTGGACACTACTATTAAATCGTTTTCTTCCAAATTATTGGCCAAAGCCGCGGCTAACTCCAAATATGCGTCATCACCGGTATTGCCAAATACAATTGGCACAATTTTAAAACCGTCTTGAAGAACGGTTTGTAAAAATGGCAGCTGAACTTCCAAAGTGTGGTCGCTGGTATGCACCTCGGAATTAAATTTAATTAAATCGCTTGAACCAATCAATCGCGCTGCCATATTATGATCAACCGGTATTGATCCGAGCGGCGTTTCCCAGGCATCGGATTTATCAATCGCAACGCCGGAAAAATAATCCGTATGAGAATTGCATATAATTACAACTGTATCTATTTCTTTTCCTTTGATCGCGCCATAGGCGGTTGCCGCCACCAGTCCGGAATAATCATAACCGGCATGCGGCGCTATGATCGCCTTGGGGTTTAGAATTAACTCTATACCTGACTTGGCGGAAAATAAATAATCTTTTATTTTTTTCTTTAATTCATCAGCGTCAGCCGGATAAAATCGCCCGGCCGCGGCCGGCAAACGAATCCGGCCACAGCTTTGATGATTAGAATTTTTAGAACTCATATTGTTAGTGCAAACGGTCTTTGTGTTTTATTATCGGTTAATTGCTTCTAGTAATTTCTTATGCTCTTTGCCGTTGCTGGCCAGCATATCCCTGCTATCCAAAGCCCAATCATTGCCCTTAAAGTCAGTTACTTTTCCGCCGGCTTCCCGTACCATAAGAATTCCGCCGGCTACGTCCCAGGAATGCGCCCCGGGAATCATTATTGATTCAAGCCGGCCGCAAGCCACATAAGCGAGTTCAATAGCCGCGCTTCCCAGCTGACGGCAGTCAAAACTATGCAGCTTTTGATAATTATAATATTTAAGGGCCAGCTTAATGTCCCGTTCCTGCTGGCCATGGCAAAAGGCGTGAATTAATTTTTTTTCTTTACTTTTTGAAACTTTTATTTTTTTTCCATTAAGACGGGCTCCTTTTGTTTTTTCC
This sequence comes from Candidatus Parcubacteria bacterium, assembly GCA_023137275.1. Classification (GTDB taxonomy): domain Bacteria; phylum Patescibacteriota; class Patescibacteriia; order Patescibacteriales; family UBA12075; genus JAGLNE01. The sequence continues at coordinate 16,773 of JAGLPO010000102.1, forward strand.
GCGATAAATAATTCGTCCTGAACCGGCGCGTATATTAAACCCAGAATTAATTCATCTTTATACGCCAGACCGATGGAAACAGACCACAAAGGATTATGAAAAGAAAAATTAGTGGTTCCGTCCAAAGGATCAATGATCCAAAGATAATCTGATTTATTTTTTGTCCTTCCGCTCTCCTCGGACAATATCCTGTGAACAGGAAAATTCCTGCTTATGGCATTGATAATTATTTTTTCCGAAATTAAATCCGCCTTGGTTACGATCTCGTATTTTGATTTTAATTTAACCGACTCCCTGTTAAAACTCTTATATTCTTTCAACAATCTTTTTCCGGCTTTTTTTATAGCCTCAATGGCAATTTTTTTAATCTCGCTCATAATTTTTCTAATATTTTTAATTCAATTTTATTTATATTTGTATCCAGGCAGGCAAATGTGCCTTTTTGAAACATTCCTCCAAGAGTGCCCGGATTGATCATCTTAACTTTGTCTTTCTCTTCAACCCAGGGTTTATGAGTGTGGCCATAAAATATATAATCACATTTTCCCAATTTGTTGACTTCTTTGATCAGAAACGGTTCATGGCACAGCCCAACTGAATATCTATCAAGCTTAAAGCGTCCGATGCTTCCATAATAAATCAAATTATCGTATTTTTCAAGATCGCTTTCTTTAAATAAACATATATTACCTGGTACCAAATGTATTGTTCCGTGAAAACCCTTTGCCATAATGTCTATGGTATTGATATTTGTTACATCACCGCAACAAATCAGCTCCTTAACATTATTATCCAGACACCAATTTAAACATCTGTTTAAATTTACATTATTGTCATGAATATCAGATATAATTACTACTTTCATATTAATAACTCACCTTACGCACTAA
>JAGLPO010000103.1 GCA_023137275.1 Candidatus Parcubacteria bacterium
TTATCCTCGTTTTTGTTTAAATTACATTTATTATAACTTTGTTTACGCGATAAATGCGTAAATCATAACTAATCCATTATGCCCGGATTTTTCTTAACCATTCTGAATATAATTATCTGAAAAAGCATAGTGCTAACCAGGGCCGTAACTACCAGCGCCGAATACAGAGTGGGCGGCAAAAGGCCGATATTCAGGGCAATATAAGCAATCGCCAACTCTACCGCCCCTTTGGAATTCATGCCCCAGCCAACAAGAAATAATTGTTTCAATCTGAGCCTGGTTATCGGTTTTGTTAAAAATACGCCTAAAATCTGGCTTAACGTCGCGGTAAGAAAAACCGCTAATAAGATCCATGGATCCAGTTTAAGCGAATGAAAATCAAACTTGATTCCCATATTAACAAAAAAGAAAGGAACCAGAGTAAATAATAATAATTTTTCTATTCGTTTTAATTTGGCACTGAAACGATCCAGGGAATAATGCGCCATCATGCCGGTGAAAAAAGCCAACAGGACCGCGAACAAGGTAAGCAATTCAGACACTTGAAAACCTTTAGTAAAAATATAGCTTACAAGCAAAAGCAAAAATACTCCGATAATATCATTAATAATACCGGTTCCCATAAGAAGCGCTCCGAGCTTGGTCTTAAGCTTTTTAAGCTGCAATAAAACGCGCGCCTTTGTTCCTTCGGCCGTAACACCAAAGCAGATACCCATGATAATTGCCGTTGGCAAACCAAAGTCCAGGAGCACAAAAACGATCGTGCCAATAAAAAGCGATGTAAATAAAGTAAAAAGAGTTACAATAATAGCGTCTTTTTCTTCTTTAAAAAGCAGGTTGCCGGATACCTCAAAACCGGCCAGAAACATTAGCGTGATCAAGCCAAGCGTTGCCAAACCATTTACCATTGCTTCGTGGCCAAAAATCAAATGCTCATAAGCCAAAGGGACAGTAAGGAGCAGACCGGCAACGATCATCCCAATCACCTCGGACAAGTGAAAACGGCGGGCCAGACGGCTGAATCCGTATGAAACCAAAATTATTATAAATAACTTAAAGGCAATATCCATATTAACAGATAACAGATAGCAGTAAAAAACATAATTTATAGTCAAGGAATTTGAATATTCCCGACTACTGTTATGCCCTTTGGGCATAAAATGCCCTTTAGGGTACAAGGTACTCTTTAGGGTATAACTTGAACTGCTAAAATTAATTAACTCACCTTACGCACTAAATATTTTTACCTTAGAAAAAGTTATAATTAATGTAATTTAAACAAAAACGAGGATAAAAACAAGTTTTATCTTAGCATTTTTGTTTAAATCACATTAATTATAACTTTATTTACGCGATAAGCGCATAACATGAATTAATTAATTAAAAAATAATATATCTCATAACACATGCCAAGGACAAATAAAAAAATAAAAAAATAAATTATATAATTCGGGGTTTGCCATTTGAAAATTCGCAAATTATGTTTTTTCGCTTTCATATTTCTAAAGATCAACAAAAGCATGATCGCCGACAAGCCGCCCGCCACCCCGCCGGCAAAGCTGATAACTTCGGTTAAATTCCTGATTCCGAATAAAAACAAAGAGTAAGGCGTAAAAACCGCCAAGGCCCAGGCCAAATTTTTGTTTACCTTATAATCCCACCACAGAGTTTCCCTAACAGCCTCGGTTACCAGAAGAATTGAAGTGGTCATAGATAAAACTCCGAATATCAAAGAAAATAATATCACCCCATTATTAAGGATCTGCTTTATGCCGACCAAAGCGTCCGGCGTGGTAGTAGCGCCTGATATGCCGACAATGGTTAAAGTAAAAAATACTGTAATAATAATAGGCAATAACGTACCAATTCTCACCGCCTGCTTTACCCGGCTTGGATTTTTTTTAAGCAATTTAACCACTATCGGAATAGAGCCGTTTCCGTCCAAAGCCATTAAAGTGGCGCCGTACGGTATCAGCATATACTTCCAATCAAGTATATGGTAATTGCTTATGTCAATCGCAACACGGCCTTTAATAATAATAAACAAAACCACCAATATTAACAGCCCGCTCATTATTGTTTCAACCCGGGCAATCGTATTAATGCCGAAATAAACAACCCCGGCCGCGAATAAAAAAACAATTGTTGAATATAAAAATTCACTGCCGCCAAACACTGGGGATAAAAGCTGATTTAAAAAAATGCCGATAATAATTATGTAAGCCAGGAGAGCGCCGCAATTGCCAACCATCTTGGCAGCGAATACTATGTTTTTGCCGGTTGTACCAAGATAAACGCCGGCATAACCGGGCAAACGATGATAAGCGGAAGTTACCAGCACCATGTTGGCGTATATCATGTGCTGGAAATACTGAACTCCGCCGAAAAAAATAATAAAAACCAAAAACGGCACTATCCCGCCCTGGGCAACCACAAAAGGCAGGCCAAACATACCCACCCCGATAATATAGCCGATCATTACCGAAATCGCGCGCAGCATATCTCTATTAAAAACATTATTCATACTAACACTCTTTATTACTCCGAGTTACTCGGGATGTGATTAACTCACCTTACGCATTAATTATAACTTTGTTTACGCGATAAGCGCGTAACATGAGTGATTAAAACAAACACGAACCATAATAATAGATATGGTTCGCGTGGAAATATTAACATTAAATTATTTTCTAATTTTGATATCATAATCAATCTGCTCAATTTTTCTAAGGCTTGATTTAGCCTGATCATACTTGGTCCGAAGATATCCGGTCATATCAAATTCAACCAAGTTTGCCATTATCTCGTTGATTATTTTTTTTACCTTTTTAACCTCAGCGTTATTTCCGGCAGCGGCTTCGTTTATGGCGCGGCGAACCAATTCACCGGTTAGATCGCATAATCCGCCCAAATAACCGTCAAAATTTATCTTGATATTCTTGAATTTCTCAATTTTTTTGTTGTTGATCACCAGAAAAAAGGTTTTTGCTTCAACATACTCTTCCACGGCCGCTCTATACGAACCCTCCTGATTGATCCGTTTATACCCGAACTTCTTGTCCAGTTTTATTAATATTTTTTCGATTCTCCCAAGGCTTTCTTCGGCCTTGTTTTGATCGCTCCGGTGCAAAGCAAAAATGACCCGTTTTGAATCATGTAAAACCACGTTTGACAGGCTTATTATCTGCCTTCGCTCGCTGTTTTGCTCGTCATGCTCCTCTTTTAACTTTTGAATGAATGTTTTATTGATCATTTTTCACATAACACATAACACGTAACACATAACACAGCGGTATTAATTACGTGATATATAATAAAAATATTTAATTATAATTTACTTAATCTACTTCTATTTTTATTCTGAGACGCGGAAAACTTCGTCAATCGTTGTTATTCCTTCCATGGCTTTTAGTACGCCGTCTTGCACCATGGTTATCATCCCGGCTTTTACTCCGGCATTGCGCATGTCATATTCACTGGCTTTGCCGGAAAGGATTAATTTTTCAAGCTCTTCATTTAATACCATAATTTCGTAAATGCCGATACGCCCTTTGTAGCCAATTCCCTGGCAGGCCTCGCAGCCGTTTCCTTTAAAAAAGCGTAAATTGTTAAAATCAATTTTCTTTTTCCTGTCATCCGTTAAGCTCTCCAGAATACTTATTACTTTGTCTGTTTTTTCCTGTTCAACTTTAGCTTCAACCTTGCACTTATCGCAGATCCGCCTGACCAGGCGCTGCCCGATTATCGCGTTAAGGGCCGGAGCCAAAAGAAACGGCTTCGCGCCCATAGACAAAAAACGCGGCACGGTACCGGCCGCGTCATTGGTATGAATGGTTGACAATACCAAGTGTCCGGTAAGCGCCGCCTGAATGGCGATCTCGGCTGTTTCCAGATCACGGATCTCCCCGACCATAACCACATCCGGGTCCTGGCGGACAATTGACCTAAGGCCCTGAGAAAAAGTATATTTTTCACTGGTCTGCGACTGATTAACGCCTTCAAGCTGATATTCAATCGGATCTTCAATGGTTATGATCTTTGTCTCCGGACTGTTTAATTTTTTCAATATCGCGTAAAGAGTGGTGGTTTTACCGCTGCCGGTCGGTCCGGTGGTTATTATCATGCCATTGGGCCGTTCCACCTCCTTTTTCAGCTGTTCATAAGCATGGTCCTGAATGCCAAGCTGCTCAAAAGCAAGCCCGGCCGTACTGGAACGGAGCAGGCGCATAACCACGCTTTCGCCATAATTGGTAGGTAAAAAAGAAGCGCGAATATCAATACGATCATTTTTCATATTAATGGACATCCGTCCGTCTTGCGGCTTATCATCAATATTTATTTTTACCTTGGCCAGGCTCTTCATACGGGAAATGATCTTTTTCCACAATTCTTTATCAATTTCGGCCGCGTCGTGAAGAACGCCGTCAATCCGAAAGCGTATTTTTATGCTTTTTTCTTCAGCTTCAATGTGGATATCGGAAGAATTGGTTTTTACAGACGCGGACATGATCATGGTAACAATATCAGTAACCCGGGCTTTGTCAACTTCGGCCTGCAGATCCTTAAAGCTGGAAAAATTTTCACTAAATCTATTAAGATCGGTTTCAGTTAATTCAACGCCTCTGCTTACATTGCGGATCTTGGGAATGGATCGATATTGCTTAAAAGCGTAAAGCAAACTATTACCTGATATTAAATAAATTTCCACCTGGCTATGATGTTTTTCCCTGAGGCCAACGGCAATTGCTTTTATCTCCGGTAATTCCGGGCGAATGGCGCCAAGGCGAATATTTTTGCCGTCATAAAAAAAACATACCACATTAAGCTGTTTGGCTCTTTCCTCTGGAATTAAAACCAAAGCTTCCGGGCTGATCGGAAAACCGAATAAACCAATATACGGAATGCCCATATCCCGCGCCCGCGCCTGAATACTGCGCTCCATTTCCTTGGTTTTAATTTCTTTCTGCTTAGCTTTAAATTTAGCTTGCGCGCTCTGGTCATCACCCACCTTGTCTCCGCGGGAAGACATTATCAGATCTTCAATAGATTGTAAGTCATCAGTCATAAAATATAAAACAGACGGTAGACGGCAGGATTAAATATAATTCGCATTCTGCCGTCTGCTGTCTGCTGTCAAAAAATTTATTCTATTAATTTAAAAAACTTAAAATAATTTTTAATTCTAAATATCAAAATACAATTTTTTATTATTCCTTTCCAAATACTCTGACTAATTTGCTAACTCCGCCTCGGCTGACTAATTCAATAAATAAACCAGTCCAGGATGTTACCTGAAAAGCGGATAAAAACGAACCGGTTAAAACAATAAAAATAATATAAATCATCGTGGCGATCATGACCATTGCCCAAAAATTAAACAGGAACGAAAGTTTGGCAAATACCAAAGCCATGAAAAAAAATGGGATTGAAACAATTAAAAAAACCAATATCAAAGCCGCGCCGACCAAAAAATTAATAAAAAATAATAAAAACGCCATTTCCAGACTGACCAGCCAATTCTTTACAAACAGCTTCCAGCCTTGTTTGATCGCTTGCAAAAACCCGGCTTCTTTTATAACCACAAAGGCAATCGCGTATTTAATTATAAAAGAAAATATCATTGACACCGGGATAAAAAGCACAAATGACACAATATACAGCGAACTGCTCAAAGCAAAGTCCACTTTGCCCAGCGAGCTTATAATCGGCAGGCTTAATATAATAAACAAAGCGTACACGGCAATTTTAAAAATAATGTTAAGGCCGAATACAGGCCAAAACTTTTTTATTCCCACATTTAAACTCTCTTTAAAATTGTGATTCTTGTTGGCGCGAATTTTTCCGGCGCTATGAACCAAGGCAACTTGCGAAGTAACAGACATCCACAATAAAAATAAGCTGACCAATACTATTAATAAAAGCACTCCCAGAGCCAAAAATAAGCTAAAAGGATCTTGCCGGGAAAGCTGGGCCAGGCTTTTGAATATTTGCAGGCTGAAAATCCCGGTTTCGCCCAAGCGCTCAAGGCCTGGAAAAAATGTTCCTGTTTTGCCGTTAAAACCGCGGAATAATAACTCAAATTCTCCGGCATTACCTAGTAAAGCGGCAAAAAGGCCGAAAAACCATAAGTATTTATTGCGCCAAGCGCTCTTTAGGGACTGGCCCAAAATATCACGATAAAGAGTCATATAGTTACCTCTTTTTAATAATAAATATCTTATGCTTATTATAACACAAAAAACTATCAGGGAGCAAGAAAATAAAAAGTAACTGCTCACTGGACATACAAAGTATTAAAAAACATTGTCATTCTGAACGTAGCGTAGCGAAGTGAAGAATCTCGAGAATATCATAAGACGCTAAATTCAACGGGATTCTTCACTGTCGTTCAGAATGACAGTGAGCAGTTATAATAAAAATTAGGCCGGGTATTAATACCCGGCCTAACAAAATATTTTAATTATACAATTAAATTTATTTCTCTTTCTTGCCAGCCAGCTCTTCAAAGCGTTCCCGCTCAATAGTTTCTTTAGTTAATAATTCTTTAACAATTTTTTCCAATACATCATTCTTGGTTCTTATGATCTCTTTAGCCATCTCGCCAGCACGGGAAATAAAAGCGTTTATTTCCTCATCAATTTGTTCGGCTGTTTTCTCGCTATAATCGCGTTGTTCGGTAATTTCCCGCCCAAGAAAAATCATTTCATCTTTATTGCCATAAGTGCGGGGACCCAGCTTCTCTGACATGCCATAGTCGGTAATCAAGCGCCTGGCTATGCTGGTGGCTCGCCTAAGATCAGAGGTTGCCCCGGTAGTAATTTCATTAAAAATTATTTTTTCGGTTAAATACCCGCCAAGCAATATGGCGATCTCTTCCAGATACTCGGTTTTAGTGTGCATATGCTTATCTTCGGTCGGCATTTTAAGAGTATAACCGCCGGCTTGCCCGCGGGCAATAATGGATATTTTATGAATCGGGTCGGTATGGGGCAAGAAATGCGCGACCAGCGCGTGGCCGGCCTCATGGTAGGCGGTTATCTTTTTTTCTTTCTCGGTAATAACCCGGGATTTCCTCTCCGGCCCGAGCATTACTTTTTCTATAGCTTCATAAAGCTCGTCCATATTAATTATCTTTTTATTGCGCCTGGCTGCCAATATCGCCCCTTCGTTAAGAAGATTAGCCAGATCAGCGCCGCTAAAACCCGGCGTGCGCTCCGCCACTTTCCGCAGGCTTACTTCCTTGGCTAAAGGCTTTTTGCGGGCATGAATCTTCAAGATCGCCTCCCGGTCGGCTATGTCCGGATTATCCAGCATTATTTGCCGGTCAAATCTTCCCGGGCGGAGCAAAGCCGGATCTAATACGTCCGGCCGGTTAGTGGCCGCCATTACAATAATATTCGTAGTCGGATCAAAACCGTCCATTTCCACCAGGATCTGGTTCAAAGTTTGCTCCCGCTCATCATGCGAACCGCCCA
>JAGLPO010000104.1 GCA_023137275.1 Candidatus Parcubacteria bacterium
GCGCCGACTCCGACAAACATCTCAACAAACTCTGAGCCGGAGATATGAAAAAACGGCACATTAGCCTCGCCTGATACCGCTCTGGCAAGCAAAGTTTTGCCGGTTCCCGGACCGCCGAGAAGAAGCACGCCCTTTGGTGTCCGCGCCCCCAGCTCCTGGAACTTGCGCGGCTGCCTAAGGAATTCAACAACTTCCTTTAGCTCTTCTTTGGCTTCTTTTACTCCGGCCACATCCTTGAATGTTACTTTATCTTTACGGTCCGGGTTGATTTCTTTGGTTTGCGTCTGGCCAAACATCATAGCCCGGGAATTGGCACCTTGTACGCTTCTCATCATAAAATAAATTACCGCTCCGATTAATAAAAACGGCAAAAGAAACGGAAGAATAGACCCCAACCAAAAACTTAAGCCTTCGTTTTCCTTGACTTCTATTTTCATTTTTGTGATCTTTTCTTTCTCAACGCCGTAATTATTAAGCAGGTCGGACAAAGTTTCGCCGGTTTCTTTCTTTACCAATTGCTCGGTTCCGTTTTTCAGCGTTACAGTAAGTTCCGGCCCTTTAACCACGATCCGTTCAACCTCTTCATTCTCAATCTGCCATATCAGCTGCTCAATGCCGACTTTTTCGCTTTCTTTGGAGTTATTGCCATAAGCGCTGAATAAAGCCGCGATAAGCAAAAATACCGCGAAAAATATTACAAAATTTTTAACTAAATTTTTCATATACTTTGAATTTTATGTTTGATTTATTAAATTAAACCTACTGCATAATAAGTTTTGTAACGAAATTTACACCCGTCAAGCGAGTATAGGCCAAATATGGAAATTGCAGTAAAAAATTATTATGCAGTAGGTCTAATACTTACGAATTTAAGTATATAATAATAAATTAAACTTATCAAGCAAAAATCATTGACAAATAATAAAAAATGTGGGATTATTATGATTATGTTAAAAAAATAAATAATTTATGACAACATTTAAAGAACTTGGCTTAAATCCGGAAATAATAAATGGCCTTGACGACCTGGGATTTATTGAGCCTTCGCCAATCCAGGAAAAGGCTATTCCGTTTATATTAAAATCAAAAAAAGACTTGATCGCTTCGGCGCAAACCGGCACCGGAAAAACGGCTGCTTTTGGCTTGCCGATTTTAAATCAAATAAAAGCTAATGAAAAAGACCTGCTTGCTATAATCCTTTGTCCGACCAGAGAGCTGTGTATTCAGATTTCCAGAGACATAACAAAATTCGCCGCGCGCTCAAAATGGATTAAAGTTACCGCGGTTTACGGCGGAGCCAGGATTGATTTGCAAATCAGATCGCTGAAAAATGGAACTAACATTGTTGTGGGCACTCCGGGCCGTGTTCATGATTTAATAAGAAGAAAAGTTTTAAAACTCCAGTCTATTAAATGGCTGGTTTTGGATGAGGCTGACGAAATGCTGGACATGGGATTTAAAGATGATTTGGATGCCATTTTAGGACAAACTCCAAAAACAAGACAAACTTTGCTTTTTTCGGCAACCATTTCTAAAAGCGTTCATTCTATTGCCAGGCAATACATGAACGAGGCTAAGGAGATAAGCGTTGGAGATAAAAATGTCGGAGCGGAAAAAGTAACTCATGAATATTACGTTGTAAACGCAAGGGACCGCTTTGAAGCGCTTAAAAGAATTTTGGATTATTTGCCCGGAGTTTACGGCATTCTTTTCTGCCGGACCAGAATTGAAACCGGAAAAGTGGCGGACATGCTAAAGCTTGCCTCTTATGAAACAGAGGCTCTGCACGGCGATATTTCACAAAACATACGGACAAAAATAATGGATAGATTTAAGCAAAAACAGATCCGTTTGCTGGTGGCCACGGATGTTGCGGCCAGGGGAATAGACGTAAGCGACCTGACTCACGTTATAAATTATAACTTACCGGATCATGATGAAGCCTATACGCACCGGAGCGGAAGAACAGGCCGAGCCCAAAAAAGCGGGGTTTCTATTTCCATTCTTACTCCAAGAGAGGTAAATAAAATAAAAAAATTAGAAGAGATTATTGGTAAAAAATTTACCTATAAAAAAGTTCCTCAAGGAAATGATATTTGCCGCAAACAAATTGATAATTTTCTAAAAGATTTAGAAGAAACAGATATTAAGGAAATTAACAATAAACAATATCTTGAAGAATTCGTGGAAAAACTAAAAAAAATAAATAAAGAAGATCTGATAAAATTATTTATTACCCAAAAATTCAAGAGTCTTATGGATGATTATAAAAATACCCGCGATTTAAACGCCGAGCTTAAAATAACTCGCGCCAGAAGAGAGAATGACGATAATATCAATCTGAAAATCAATTTTGGCAAGAAACACGGTTTTAATGTTAAAAATCTTTTTGCCTTAATTAATTCAAATAAAAATTTAAAAGGGGTTGAGATCGGCAGGATAAATATAATGCCGGAATATTCAATTTTTTCTGTTGAAAAAAGACGGGCAGACGCGGTAGTAAATTATTTAAACGGAACAAATTTAAAAGGCAAAAAAATTATTATCAACAAGAGTAATATGGCGGCAAGTTATCAGGGAAAAAGAAGAAACAGACCAAACAGAAATTTTAAAAGAAAAAGAACAGACCGCAATAAATATTAGCTAATGCTTATTAAGTTAAGTAAATGTGTAAGTTATAAAATATAAAAAGACAGTTTTATCTGTCTTTTTTATTAAGCGATTTAATTTTTATCCAGCACCACACCAAGGGTGCTGGATTTATTTTTTTCTACCTGCCCTGATTCTTTCATTTTCAGTTAAAAACTGTTTTCTAAGGCGGATATTTTTTGGCGTAATTTCAAGATATTCATCATCGCTCATAATGCTCATTCCGCGTTCAAGCGTTAATTCAACCGGGGTGGTTAAGCGAATTGCCTCATCCGCTCCGGAAGCGCGCATATTAGTGAGCTGTTTGCCCTTGGTCGGATTAACCGCCAGATCATCGCCTTTGGCAACATCGCCGATAACCATTCCCTCATAGACTTCCGTGGCAGCCGAAATATACAAATTGCCTCTGTTTTGCAAATTAAATAATGAAAAACCAAGCGCCTTGCCGCTCGCCATGGAGACCATGGAGCCAACCTCATGCTTTTCTATCTTGCCGGCATACGGCTTAAAGCCGGTTACGCGCGTATAAATTATGCCTTCGCCGCGAGTATCAACTACAAATTCATTCCGATAGCCTAAAAGTCCGCGCGTGGGAATTTCAAAAATAATTTTTGTACTGCCGTGTTCCGGCTTCATTTCCAGCATATTTCCCCGGCGTTTGGAAAGCTTTTCAATTATAACACCGGCCATTTCATTTGGCACAATTATTGTTACTTCTTCAAAAGGCTCGTGTTTTATATTGTCAATTTCTTTAATTATAACCTGGGGCTGTGAAATTTGCATCTCATAGCCTTCGCGGCGCATATTTTCCAAAAGAATGGCTATATGCATTTCGCCCCGGCCATAAACTTTATAATGATCCGTCGCGGAAAAATCTATCTTTAAGCCAACATTTATTTCCAGTTCTTTTTCAAGCCTTTCTTTAAGCTGGCGATTAGTGACAAATTTGCCTTCACGGCCGGCTAAAGGAGAATTGTTTATTAAAAAATTCAAAGAAATTGTCGGCTTATCAATATTTATCGCCGGCAAAGGCTTCTGCTCGCTGTTTTCGCAAATGGTTTCGCCAATATATATATTAGGAAGGCCGGCCGTCATAATAATGTCGCCGGCCGCGGCTGTGTCCACTTCTTTTCTTTTTAATCCTTCAAAAGTAAAAAGTTTGGTAATTTTCCCGGCTCTAAGCTCTCCGCTATTGTCTTTTATTACAACTTTAGCGCCAGCGTTAATTTCACCTTCGTAAACGCGGCTGATCGCCAGCCGGCCAAGAAAATTGTCATAAGCCAAATTAAAAGGCTGAATGCGAAAGGGCTTGTTTTTTGCATTTTCGCCTGAAGCAACCGGCACTTGTTTAATAATAATATCAAGAAGCGGCGACAAATCTTTAGCATCATCATTAAGATCCTTTTTGGCAATCCCTTGCTTGGCAACTGAAAAAATAACAGAAAAATCCAATTGCTCATCATCCGCGCCCAGATCCAAAAATAATTCATAAACCATTTCTTCAACTTCAGCCGGCCTGGCAGCCGGTTTATCAATTTTGTTAATAACCACGATTGGTTTTAATCCAAGTTCAAGTGATTTTTTCAAAACAAATTTTGTTTGCGGCATCGGGCCTTCCTGAGCGTCAACTACCAGAAGAACGCAGTCAATGGAACGCAAAACACGCTCGACTTCTGAGCCAAAGTCAGCGTGCCCCGGCGTGTCCACTATATTTATTTTTGTATCCTGATAGTAGACAGAAGTATTTTTTGAATAGATCGTTATGCCTCTTTCTTGTTCAAGCGTATCGCTATCCATGCTAACACCTTCTTCTGACATCCCTGTTTGCCGCATTAACGCGTCAGTAAGAGTTGTTTTGCCGTGATCAACGTGGGCGATAATCGCGATATTTCTTATTTCCATAAAAAATTTAAAATTTTATTTTTTTTTTTCCTTTTTAACTTCTTTTTCAGAAGACGCGCCATGGCTCGTCTCTACTGTTTTCTTCTTTTTCGCAGCTGTTTCTTCCTTTTTCTTACTATTCGCATGGGCGCCATTCGTAGCGGCGCGTTTCAAATCCCCTTTTTTATCATCTTTCTTCACTTCCTTTTTATCGGCTTTCTTTTCTTTTTTTATTTTTTTGTCTTTCTTTTTATTCTCCTTTTTATCAGTTTTCTTTTTATCATCTTCTTTTTTCTCCTGCCCCGAACTTTCCGAGGAGTCGTCTGTTGTCTGCTGTCTGCTGTCTGCTGTCTGCCTTAACGCCTCTGCTTCTTGAGCGGCTTTGTTGTAAGCCAGACCAAGACGATGGTCCTTGGGCTCAATGGAAACGATCTCAAAAATTCGTTTCTCACCGCTTTTGTACTTGTCATTTATCCGCTCTTTGGGCGCTAGTTCCAGCTGGCTGACATGCGCCAAACCATGAATATCCGCATCCAAAGACACAAACAAGCCAAAAGGATTGACTTTAAGTATCCTGCCTTCCACTGTCTGCCCGGCTTTATATTTTTTACCGACATTTTCCCATGGATCCTGAAGCAGCTTTTTGGCAGACAAAAATATTTTGGAGTTTTCCAAACTGATAACCTGCGCCTTGATCATATCACCAACTTTATAAAGGTCGCTGGGGTCGTCAATGCGCTGCCAGGCCAGCTCTGAAATATGGATCAAACCTTCCAGATTTTCACCAAAACTGATAAAAACGCCAAAATCGGTTATGGCTGTAATCTCGCCTTCAATAACAGTGCCGACTTTATATTTATTAATTACGTCTTTTTGTTTCTCGTTCCAGGCTTCTTTTTCCGAAAAAATAATTTTATCTTCCTTTTCATCAAGCGTCATGACCTTAACCGCGAATTCCTTGCCCACAAAACTTCTAAGGCGCTCCAATATCTTGCCCTTGTCTCCGCCGTTTACCCGCGGATAATTTTCCGGCGCCAGCTGCGAAACCGGTAAAAATCCCGGGATCTGCCGATATTTAGCCAATAAACCGCCCCTGTTAGCGTCAGTGATCTTGATCTTAATAACGCCGCGATCCGAATGGGCCTGGCGCAAACCGGTCCAGGCTTTTTCCTGGCCGGCAAAACGGAAAGATAATTCCAGCTCGCCATTCTCGTTCTCATCATCAATCACTGTTGCTTCCACTGTGTCGCCAGGCTTAAGGTCAGCGTAATTATCATCTTCTTCATATAGCTCGGGTCCGCGAACCACTCCGGTTCTAATGCCGTCAATATCCAGCTTAACCTCGCTCTTGGAAGCGACAATAACATTACCTTTGATCAGATCACCGACCCCGGAAGTTTTAATATAAAATTTATCCAGCAATGTCTTATAATCATCGTTGGAAATGTCGTTTTCCTCGTTATTAATTTTTTTATTATCTTCACTCATATTTTTTAAAACATGCTTTTTATACAACAAAAAAAGCCTGCTTAACCTTTTCCGAATTTTCGGAATAAAGTCCCGCGGCCACCATATACCACGGAGTTTATAAATAGGTGCTATATTTTATTATTAAGTAAGGTACTATAGTTTTATCATAAATTTAAAAATAACGCAAGCTATGCATTCAACTGGTGTTTGGCGACAGCCCCCTATGCATAAACGAAAATCAGTTTGCCGGGTAAAAATTAAAGTGTTAAAATATAGCTATATCAAATTCAAACAATTTTTATGAATATACCAAACAGCTTATCAATTTTAAGGATTTTATTAATTCCGTTAGCTATTTTTGCTTTATTTAATTTTTCAACAGGCGCTTTCTTAATAATATTTTTTATCGCCGGTGTAAGTGATTTTTTTGACGGTTGGCTGGCCAGGAAATTAAAACAAGTAACTGACCTGGGCGCTATGCTGGATGTGGCGGCTGACCGCTTGTTGATTCTGTCTGTTTTCATTGCTTTGGCAATTAAATTTGATCTTGAACCGATTTTGATCGGGCTTATTTTATTCCGTGATGTGATCGTGGTTTTTGGAAGAATTATGCTTAGCAAAAAATATGGATTTTTAAAAGCAATCAAGCTGGTTAAACCGACTTTTTTAGGCAAATTAACCACTACCATTCAACTGATCACGGTTGGCGCCATAGTATTTAATATTTTTCATGTTTTCTTAATACAAATTTCAATTTGTTTAAGCGTAATTACCGGCTTGCATTACTTGTATTCAGGGTTATCTACCATGTTTAGACCCAATGCATAATAAATTTTCCCGTTATCCAGCGGGATAAATTCCACGAAATTTATGGTTAATTACATACTTGGCCTTGTTTATCTTATGCTGCCTGCGTATTTTGCCAATATGGCGCCGGTAATATTTAACAGAACATTAAATTTTTTAAACTACCCCATAGATTTCGGGGTTAAAATTAAAGGCCGGCCTTTGTTTGGGCAAACAAAAACTTTTCGTGGATTTGTAGTCGGCATACTCTCCGCGATGTTAATCGTTTGTTTGCAAAGCCAAATTGCTCAGTATTCTTTTTTTAATGAAATCGGTTTAGTGGATTTTAATGAAATTAATGTGTTGCTTTTTGGTTTTTTATTCGGCCTAAGCGCCTTGCTGGGGGATTTGATAGAAAGTTTTTTTAAAAGAAGGCTGGGAAAAAGATCAAGTGAATCATGGAAGGTCTGGGACCAGCTTGATTTTGTTTTTGCAAGCTTGATTTTGCTTTGGTTTTACGCAAAGCTTGAATTTATTGACGTTTTAATGATTTTATTTTTAAGTTTATTTTTAACAATTATAGCAAACCACATCAGCTATATGCTGGGCATTAGAAAAGTTAAATGGTAGCTATATACTTCCTCCATTTCTCATACAACTCCCCGGTCGCGACCAGATCCCAGGAATTATATTCAGCGATCTCTTTATATTTTTTATCCTTAAACAGCCTGCCCACGTCATCGCCGGTAATGCCGCCGGCCTTGGGCGAACGGATGCCAAGAGCCTGGCAATAAAGATGCAGATTGCCGCGCCGCCGGACCGCGCCGTAAAAAGAAAGCTGGTCAAACAAGTCAATGTGTTTTACAGCTGTCTGCTGGAACCGAAGATAGCGGTTGGCCATTAAATTCCTGCCTGGCTTTATTTTATACTTGGCTCCGCAAATAAGAATAAACGGCACGTCAAAGGAACGGCCGTTAAAACTGACAAAAGTGCTGTATTTGCCAGCGCCTTGCCAAAAAGCAGTGATCATTTCTTCCTCAGTCCTGGGCTTAAAAGTAAAACCACCGTCTCTCCATTCTTTGCTTTCTTTGTCCGGCGACTGGAAATAAACCACGCCTTTGTTCTTCTCTGTATCAAAAACGCCGATCACCACAATCTCCCCGGTAAGCGGTGAAAAGCCCAGCCCTTCCTTTAAATCGGTTAAGAGAACATTGTATTTGCTCTCATTATTGCCGGCTTCGCGCTTGATCCAGCGCGTTAAATTAGCCCGCGTTACCTTATCCAGCGAATCAAAATCCTGCCCCACGGTTTCAATATCAAAAATTAAAGCCATA
>JAGLPO010000105.1 GCA_023137275.1 Candidatus Parcubacteria bacterium
GTTCAGTATATCCAGGACTAATCATTCATCGGTCTTGTAAGCGCGTTCATTAAATATGTTGACATAGGACTTAACAATTTCTGATTTCATGCTTTCTATATAATATTAACAATTTTCCAATATCTTGATGATAACATCAAAACATTGAAAAATTGTGGATAAATAACTACTATCTATAATAAAACATTAAAGGTTATGAAAAGATAAAAAAAGTATAAAATTTTGACCTGTCCTCCGGCTTGCCCCCCATAGCCTTGGCGACGGGGGAAGCTTCCTGCCAAAAGGCACGGTAGCGAAGGGGGATAAAATCATTCACAACTTGTCTGCGATAATTTTTTCAATCTTTTCTATCCGGTCATATTCAATTGAAATAGACACCAGATTATCACCTATTATATCCAGATGCTTTTTTTCTGGATCGTTTTTCGTTACAGTTCCGATCCGGTCAGCGCCGCGCGAACCATCCGCGTTCCGCTTCATCTCAATATAAACCCGGTCGCTGTTTTTCGCGTCAGCCGGTTTTATTATTTGGGTTTTCATAGTAGATTTCCGAATTAAAGCAAAAAATGATTGCTTTAACTTTTGACTGTTTTAATCGTAGATTTTGATAATCCAAAATTAGATTTAATTAATTTGTGATACTTTTTCACCGCGAATAGCGGCTAAGGCAATAGATGCTTTTTTTTCTTAGATGTATATTTTTTCATATGTACTCATTATACCATTCTCGCTTGTGGCGAGAAAATACACATAATATGGTTATCTGGTATATGGGTACAGTATAATGATACGGGCAAAGAATTTAAGGAAAATGAATTAAGAGATACAAGGAAAAGAATCATCGAAGAAGCAAGGAATAAAAGTTTTAATTATTGGGTTACTGCAGGAAGAGAGGTTAAAAATTATTTAAGTGAAAAAATTTTAACAGAATTTGCGAGTGAATATATTAAAAAGGATCAATTTGAAAAAATATACAAAAAGGATAAAGAGGGTAATGAGGAGGGTTTTTGTGTTCAATATAAAGATAAAATAAAAAATTCAAAAGAAATCGTTGTGTTAATGAATGATGAAGAAATGGAGCAAGAGGATATATATGACTTACGAGATAAAGTAGAAGAGATTGTCAAAGCAATTAAAAAGTGGGGTAATGTTTGATTGTGTAAGATATTCATTTTAGTAAAATAAAACCAGGCTTATAGGCCTGGTTTTATATATATCTAATAGATTTAATTATTATTACTTTTATCCTTGTTGGTATTATCAGTTCTTTTATCAACTAAAATAATTTCTTTTTGGATATTATTATTTGACTCTTCTGCTTGTTTCTTAATAATTTTATCTTGATACCTTTGTAGCTTAAAATACCACAAAGAAAAACCAATAAGTGTAATAACAAAACCAACAAAAAGATAAATAGTCGTAGCAACTCTTAGCTTATTAATAAATTCCTTCCTATGAGTATTTTTGTCAATTAAACTATTAATTGCAATAAGCTTCTTGCTTAATTCTTTTTTCTTATTTTCAAGTATCAAAATACTTTCAGATAGATCATCTGCTTTTTCTTGGTTATAGTTTTGTTTTAGTTGCTCCAATTCTTTGTCAACATTTTCAATCTTGTCAATAATTTCGTTTTTAATATCATTTTTTTCGTCTTCAAGTATTTCTTTTTCCAGCACATCTGCTTGGGCCTCTTGTTGTTGAGTATAGCTGAAGAAAATACAATACGCTGGAAGAGCCAACATTAATAGTATGCCGAATATTGAGATAAACTTGTACAGGTTATCAGTCGGAGGAGCGAATTTTGAAAAGTCCATAAATTCTTATTAAAACTGGATACATTATAGCATATTTTTGATTAAAAATCAAAAACAGTTTTTTTGCTAATACAACACCAGGTTAGGTTGCAAAAATTCAATTTTAAAAATTTTTTGATTTTAATTTTCCAACTGTCCAGTGAGAGTCCACAAAAATAAAAAACTCCCAACATGGAGTTTTTTATTGTAAAATTTATAGTTTATCGCTAATAATTTTTTCAATCTTTTCTATCCGTCCGTATTCAATTGAAATAGACACCAGATTATCACCCATTATATCCAGGCATTTTTTCTCCAGATCGTTTTTCGTTACGGTTCCGATCCGGTCAGCGCCGCGCGAACCATCCGCGTTCCGCTTCATCTCAATATAAACCCGATCGCTGTTTTTCGCGTCAGATGGTTTTATTACTTGAGTCTTCATATATTTTAAATAAACTTATTGCTTAAGCTTTTTGTTTATTTACTTCATCAAGCTTGATGGATAAAAGCTTGCTTACGCCGTCATTGCCCATGGTAACGCCATAGAGTATGTTGGCTTTCCGCATACTTGCCCGATTATGCGTGATCACGATGAATTGAGTTTTGAGCGACAGTTCGTCCAAAATACGGGCCAGGCGCTCGGAATTAGCCTCGTCCAAAGCGGCGTCAACCTCGTCCAGCACCACAAAAGGAGAAGGGTTGGAGCTGATGATCGCGCTGATCAAGGCAATGGCCGTAAGCGCCCGCTCCCCGCCCGAGAGCATAGCGATTGATTTTATTTTTTTGCCCGGCGGTGTTGCCTGGATCTCAATTCCGGCCAGCCCGATCGCGTTATGCTTTTGCAAAAACTTGATCTTTTTTAAATCCGCTATCCCGATCTCGCCTTCCTCAACCTTGTCTTGATCCCCATTGTCTGTTAATTCCGGATTTTCTTCCAGATCTTTTGATTTTTCCGGTTCTTCTTTTTCCATTACTTTAATTATTTTCGCGCTGCCGCCGTTAAACAATATTTTAAAATATTTGGCAAAATTATCGGCAATCACTTTAAATTCTTTATCAAACTGAGCCTTGATCGTCAGATCCAGCTCTTTAATTATTTCGCGCAGCGACTTCACCGCGTTGGTAAAATCACTAATTTGATTTGAAAAAAAATCAAAACGCTCTTTGGTTTCGTTATATTCTCCCTCCACTTCCGGATCAATCCCGCCAATCAGTTCCAGCTGGCGCTTTAGCTGGGATATTTTTTCTTTGCTTTTAGCCGGTTCTGTTTCTTCATTCAACGAATTTGATTTTATATTGCCAAGGTCGCCATATTCTTCGCGAATCTCAATCTCCAGATCCTCAAGCTTGGTTTCATAGCGGGTGGAATTTATTTTTAATTCATTGAGCTTATTATTGACCAGATTAATTTCCTGCTGCATTGTTGAATAATCTTTTTGCAGCTGAAACAATTTGGATCGGGCGGCCTCGTCCTGATCCGTGATTTCTACAATCGCTTTTTTTATATTAACAACTTCTTCGTTAACATTCATTAAATCTTGTTTTATCTTTGCTTGTTGCTCATGAATAGAATCAAGATCAAAATCATTAGATTGCTGTTCCAGTTTTTGCTCAACCTTGCTTATTTCCGCTTTTAAATTATTTTGCTTTTCCTTAAGCAATTTAACCCGCTCGGTTCTGGCCGTAATACGTAAATTATTTTCATTTATTTTAACGATGATCTCGTCTTTTTCCTTAACAGCTCTTTCTAATGACTCATACAGTTCCTTAAGGCCAGCCGCCTCCTTTGTGCTTTCTCCCCCTGCCTGCCCGGCTATCGCGATAAGCTCTCTTATCTCACTTTCTATTTCCTTAATAATCGCCTTAATTTGCCCCATGTCTTCATGGCCGCGCGCTTCTCCCAGCTTGCCCGCTACTCTACGCAAACGATCATGGACCGGTTTAAACTCGCCTGCTTTTTCATTAGCCGCCTTAAGCTGCTGATTCAGGCCTTCAATTTTTTTACTGATCGCCGCGCAACCGCTCATGGTTTCTTTTACCGCCGCCTCGCTGATAATAATTCTTTTATCCTGAGTCTCTATTTCCTCCTCAAGCAGCTCAATCTCTTTAGCTAGATCTGTTTTTTTATTAATTAAAAAGGATAAATCAAATTTGCCATTAGCCTCCAGCTTTATTTCGGTTCGCGCCTCCAGCTTGGCCAGTTGGGTGCTAAACCCGTCCTTTTTTGCCTGTGCCACGTTCAGCTCCTCTTGCAGTTTACTTAGCTTATCGGCTGATCCGCCTTCTTTTTCCAAAATTGCCAATTGCCGATTTAAACCGGTTAACTTTTTATCTTTGTCAAATTTGGTCTTTTCCAGCTCCAAAAATTCATTATTATACCTGCTGAATTTATTATTTATCTCATGCCATATCTTTGAATAATAAACCAACTGCTCGCTTTTTAACTCTTTCTCTATTATGTCCCGTTTTTTTAGCCTGCTAACCTGCCGGGTAAGGCTCTTTAAACGCGGCTCAATT
The DNA here is from genome assembly GCA_023137275.1 of Candidatus Parcubacteria bacterium. GTDB lineage: Bacteria > Patescibacteriota > Patescibacteriia > Patescibacteriales > UBA12075 > JAGLNE01. The sequence continues at coordinate 4,311 of JAGLPO010000105.1, forward strand.
TCTTTAATAAGCATCTGCGCCTGGATCAGATTCTCATAGCTCCCCCGCAGTTTATTCAATGATTCATCGCGCTTGATCTGATATTGTTTAACGCCGGTAGCTTCGTCAAAAAACTCTTTGCGCTCTGAGAGCGAAGTATTAAGAAAACCTTCCACCATGCCCTGTCCGATCACTGAATAAGTTTTTTGCCCAAACTTGGATTTAGCTAAAAGGATCTGAATATCCGAGAGGCGTACGCGATTAGAGTTAAGCAAATATTCACTGTCGCCGTTGCGATAAAGGCGCCGGGTTATTACCAGCTCGGAATAGTCAATCGGAGCTTGCTTATCCTCATTGTTCAAATAAATAGATACTTCAGCCATGCCCAGCTTGCCCTTTTTGTCTGACCCGGAAAAAATAACATCTTCGCTCTTCTTGCCGCGCAGCATCTTCATACTTTGCTCGCCCAAAACCCAGCGCACCGCGTCCGCAACATTGGATTTGCCGCTTCCGTTCGGTCCGACCACGGCCGTAATACCCCGCCTGGAAGCGTCAATAAAGCCGGGGAATTTGAGTAAATTTTTATTGGCAAAAGACTTAAAGCCTTGTATTTCCAATTTTTCTAAATACATATTGTTAGTAAGCAGTAAACAGACAACAGACAGAAATGATTCTTTCTGCTGTCTGTTGTCTATATTATTATACAATAATTAAACAAAATAAAAAAGACGGCTATTATTTTTTGTAAACGAAAACACGGCTTGTTAAGAGTCCGGCCGTGTTTTCTATATTTGCATCCCCATGCTCACTCTATTCCGAGGACACGGAATAAAGCTAGGAAGAGAAACAAAAATAATAAAATAAAGAGAAAGGGTGTGGATAGATAAAATCGTTCTTTTTAATTGTTTGAGAACGGTATGCCCAGAGCACACCCTTTCAGATGGGTGGTTTTTACACCCATTTGAGGTCTTATGACCCCTGTTTGTAAAGAACGTTTTGCCAAATATTTTTGGCATTATTTTTGCGGGCATTTGGATAAGCCCGACTTTTTTGTATAAACCCTCTTTTTTAAGAGGATTTATACAAAAAAGAGGGTTTATGCTAGATTAAGACATTCTATTCTTTCCATTTTTTCGCCAGACAGTTCAATCGGCAAATATTCTACTCCACTGACTTCTTCCATATAACCGGAATCTGCTTGCATAAATTTTGGCAATGTAACGCCAACTGCCACAGAATTATAGACCAGACTAAAAAACATTGCAGAAACAATGACAACAAAAAAAGCAATGGACAAACTAAGTACGAGTCCAGACCAACTGAACTCCTGCTCCATTGCTTTCTTTTTTAATTTGTTATAGTAACGCCAGCTGTTTTGCTCAATCATCCAATGATTGGCGCTACTAACTTGTGATATGTCCATTTTGTTTTTGCTTGCCTCGCCGTAGTCCCGAATATTCGGGACGAAGGCGGGTATTTTTTGTTTTTTTGACGCACGAATAGGGCTGTTTTAACCCTATAATTACATTGTAGCAAATTTTAGCTTAAATGTCAATGTGGAAAACCTCAATTTGTCAAATTTTGTTCTTGACTTTAGCTTAATATTATGTTAGAATTTTATTTGATAGTCATTTTTTGACTATTTTTTATTGATAAATAGTTAACTGTTAACCGTTAAAGGTTAAAAGTTAAATAGGAGCGGTAGTTCAGTTGGTTAGAACGCCTGCCTGTCACGCAGGAGGTCGCGGGTTCGAATCCCGTCCGTTCCGCACATCGCAACGCTCGACCCTTTGATAGATAGTATCAAAGGGTTTTTTGTATGAGATTAGCATTTTTTTGTCTTTCAACTTGGAGTTCGATAGTAGAAAATTCAAGAGTTCCTGCTTTTCGCTCGGATTCGCGTTTTCATAAAGAAAACCAACGTTATTAGCGAGTTCTAAAATTTTTGTGCCGAAAACATAAAAGTTGATATTTGCCTTCGTGTAGAGGCTGATTTTTACATCCAGACTTTCTACCTCAGACGCGCATTGGGCAAATTTATTTTGATAAAATTCCGGGGTTATCACTTTGTTCAGCCGGTCATCATAAAGAATCGCCATTTTTTCTTCAAGCTGTTTTTTCCTGTCTTCCAAGTTTTGTCGGGTAACGTCCTCTGTGCCGCGCTTTAGCTCAAAAGCTTTCTTAAGACCCTCTGATATGCTTAATTGCGTTTCTGCCGGCACCCTAAGGCCATTCAGCGACTCCTGCATCTGGCGATTAAGTTCTTTTCCGCTGATATTCTTTTGCCGGCAGTTAGTGTTGAATTTAGTGCATTTGTAATAAACGTATTCTTTACCAGACGGCTTTACTTTCTTTTCGGCCGTAATGCTTCGGCCGCATTCGCCGCAGGTCAAAAGCCGCTTAAATGGAAACATGGTCGGATTGTCGCGGTATTTGTAAGCACCGCTTTTATTTTCATACCGGCTAAGCATAGCTTGGACTTTGTTCCACAATTCCTTGGATATCAGCGGTTTATGGGCGCCTTTGTATCTTTTTTTGTTCCAGACAAAATCGCCAATATAAAACGGGTTATGCAAAATCCGGTGAGCTGAAGCTTTGGTCAATACTTTCATCTTGGAATGGTGCGGATAGATGCCGGTCATTAAGCCTTCCTCTTTTACTTTGGCGGTTAGTGTTAAAAGTGAATAAAGTCCGGTTGCATAATATTCAAACATCTTGATCGGCAAATTCTTGTTTCTCTCGTCAATAACCGCCCGGCTCTTCCTTTCTATTTTTTCCAGCTTGTACCCGATTGGCGGCGTGCCTGGAAAAAATCCGTTCTCGGCTTTTTCTTTTTGGCCCTTTTTCACTTCTTCACTCAGATTGTCAATGTAATTCTTGGCCATCAAAACTTTTATGCCGTGCATAAATTTTTGGTGCGAGTTGGCGTCCTGCCCGATTTGCTCGTTTTCTTTAACTAAAAAAATCGTAGCTCCAAGCTCGTCAATGGTGACGTAGTCTTTGAAGTTACGATATAGCCGATCGGTTTTTTCAACCAGAATTGATTTGACCTTCGGATTATTTTCAATATACTCAATCATCTGCCCGAACCCGGTCCGGCCGGCGCTCTTGGCGGTTTCGTCATCCTCAAATTCTTTGACGATTTCAAAATCATTTGCCTTGGCGTATTCTTTGAGTAATTTTTTTTGAGCGGGGATGGAGTAGCCTTCTTGTTTTTGTTCGCGTGAAGATACTCTAACGTAAATAATTGCCTCCTTCATAATTTTGTTTTAATTTTGATAATAAACTTTGTATTTATAATCAGGTAATAAAAGTAAATCTAATTTTTCGCCACAGTCATTCAGTTTTTCCGAATTTTCTCCTATGTAGTGGCAAATAGTTTTTGCCGGCACATAATCCAAACCTTTGAAAACACCACCCTCTGATTTGGAGTAAAAACAACTTGATAACACATAAGCCCCGGCAGATTCGCCGGCGATTATTTTACCGTCAAACAATTTTTTAAGGCTTGTATGACTTTTTAGCGCCTCTAGCAGTTTAAGCGTTTGTCCGCCGTGAAGATAAATTACATCAGCCTCTTTGGCTTGATTCTCAAATTTTTCTTCATCTGCTATTTCAAAACATAATTCTTTGCCATTCTTATTTTTTGTAAATTGATATTCGTCTTCTTTTATCACGCGCTTATATTCTGATAAAGGTTTGGCGAAGTAAACCAGCAAAATTTTTAGTTTCATTTTCTTTGTATTCAAAATTTCTTGAAAAAATTTGTCGTTCTCCTCATTTGGCCTGCCGGCATAGCCGCCAGATAAAATATATTTAGTCTTCATATATTTACTTATAATTGCTTCTAAAAATTATATTCAAAATCATTTGCTTTGGCGTATTCTTTGAGTAATTTTTTTTGAGTTGGGATTGAATAGTCTTCTTGTTTTTGTTCGTGGGATGATACTCGGACGTAAATGATTGCCTCCTTCATATATATTAGTATATAAAATTTTTTAAGTTTTTATAATTAATTCAGACGATAAAACAATTTCCAAAAACAATATAATTAAAAAAGCATTGTTTGTTGCCAATAAGAAAGGTATATCATATTTCATTGGCTTTGTTTTGTGGACACTTTTTATATTTCTAACCAATCTTGAATTGTCCAGAGCAAAGACAAACTCTTTTGAAATACCAAATTTTTTTAATTTGTCTTTATCATTTAATAATTTTTTTAATTTTTTGCTAAGTTCCTTAATTTTTTTAACATCATCATCAAGATTAAGTATTCCTTCCAACAAAGTAATTGCATTTTTTATTATTCCGTCGCTGTTTCTATCTTCATAATTTTTTTCTATTAAATTGAGCGAAGAAGAAATACTCAAAAATTTTCTTTCTTTCTTTAATTCTTTTATTATCCATAGAGGGACCATTCTTTCTTCTTCTTCCATTCTTTGAATAATATTTTTAGCAGTTAAAAACGCAATACTAGAAAGGTATGATTCGTTTACTTTGTTATAGGCTTCGGTATCTCCCGAACCTCCAGTCGTTGATTCAAAGTTACCCATCTTTTTTGTTTTGTACATTGATATACCAGGATATTTTTCATCCTTAGAAATGACTGGGCTGTAATATTTTATAAAATCAGAAATAATCACATCATTAACACCTATTCTAGAAAAAAAAGCTACACAATGGGATACCCATATATTCATATCCTTGGTTGTAATATAGGTTTGTCCTTCAAGGTGAGTTTCAAGAGATTTAAGAGCCGTTTTCATTTGTTTGATTTTTGTTCTATTCATATATTATTTTTCTCTAAGGGTTTGTTCCCAGCCAAATACTTTTAAAAGAATTTTCTCATGTTCTTGGAATCTCGTCATTAGCTCATTATTTAATCTTAATCTCTTAAAATTAACTGGGCTGTAAATAACAATCTCATTCTCATTACTCAATTTTTCATCTAAATCCCAATGCGCCAATTTATTTCTTAATCGCTGAACAAATCTTAAGGAATTTTTTACATTTGAATATTGTTTTAACTTTTTGAAATATGGAATTTGCTCGTAAAGTGTAATTTTTTTATCAAAACTAAAATGAGACGTTTCTATAATGTAATAAAGAAAATCTGAGGCTTGTTGATTGGTTTTAGGAAAAAAATATGTTCTTAATCTCCAGCCAAGCGCCCTTTCTATTACGGTTACGTCCGAAATAATAGATCCTCTGAACAAACTTAATTTTTTCCTGATTATTTTTTTGTCCATATTTTTTATATTGATTTTGATATAAAATTATAAACTTAGATTGACAATGCATTAATTAATATTTGGTTATTAAAGATACCTGCCATGATACAAATTACTTTTACTATCTTTACTAAGTAAAAAATTACTTTATTTGCTTTTTTCAATAATACAATAATTTTGGTCATACTCTTAATAATGCTTGCCAATCTTGACGTCATTATCGCCAATCTAAATTTATAAATTATTCCATAAAATCAAATTTGTCTGTTAATCTTTCACTGATAAAATCTTCAATGCTCAACATAAATAAATCTCGCAGCTTTATTAGCAAATTTTTAGCTGAGTTGATTAAGGGTTCTATCTCTTCAATATTTATTTTCCAGTCTTCTCTGATATCTTCAAAGTTTTGGTTTCCGTCTTCGTGCGTCCATGTTTTATTTTCAACTTTTCTGTGAGTTATTTTATTTCTAATATCTAGTAATTTACAAAAATCTTGCCATTCTTGCTGGTGAAAAATATCTCCAATTTCAATCTTTTTAATTTTCGTTGATCTATCGTCGGGCGCTTTATTCTTAACGAAAAATTCGCCCTCCTGGCCGGTTAAAAATTTTATCATTTTTTTAAACCTGGTTTTTAGATGAAATTCTTTATCCAAACAGATAAAAACATCCTCTGGTAAATATTGTTCCGATAAATCATTTATTAAAGATTCCACGGTCATAACTGCCATTATCGCTGCATTGAGTGCGAAAGCCTTAGAGTGTTTTTTGTCGGCAGATGCTTGCGATAAAGAATGCTCAACCAAAAACCAAAAATCTAAATAAGCGCATTCTCGAGTGCTTGCTGTTATTTTTTCGTTTATTTTAATCGGCATGAAAATAAAATTTCTAAAATTATACTTACTTTAGCTCTAAAGATGGTAACCATTTTTTATTATCAATACCCTCTGAAAATAAATTAGTTAACATGTCCTGTCCTGTCCTTATTTTGCTTCTAATTGCTTATAATATTCATACAATTTTTTGGTCTTTAAAAATACTTAATTTTAGCCAAAATTTCTATTTGCTTATAATTGCTTCTAAAAATTAGCTTTGTAATAAGTGCATTTGGATTTGGATGTAATAATTAACTTTTTTATTTTAGTTCTTTTAAAATTTTTTTGATTGATTGATTTACATCCTTTTTTATTTCGTGTTCCCAAATTCTGATAACTTTCCAACCACGGGCAGTCAAATATCGTTTTACTTCCTGGTCTCTCTTTCTGTTTCTATCAATTTTATCCACCCAAAAATCATTTTTCAATAAATGTTTCCAGCGCGGAAATTGCCAACCGTGCCAGAAATCGCTATCCAAAAAAACGCAAACTTTGCTTCTCATGAAAACTATGTCAGGCTTTCCTTTTATTTCTTTTACGTTTAATTCAAATTTTTTTCTGGTTTTCTTTTTGAGTATTGTCACGAAGTCAGCTTCAAATTTAGTTCCTCTTGATCTGATTTTTGACATTCTATCTGAACGTTCTCCGACAGAAAGCGGATCGTCACTTCTTTTTTTCTTAAAATTTCTGTTCAAATAATTATTCGTCTTCTTTTTCATAGCCCGGAGTTAAAAATGTCTGAAGCGATAAACGGTAAATCATCTGGACTTTTCTCATCTATCATTTTTTTCCAGGCCAACAATCTATTTTTACCTAGCCTTTCTATCCTCCAGTAATGTTTTAATTTTTCTTCATCCAAAGTATTAATTGTTTTTTTAATTGCTTTTGAATGAATCACCATATTATGATAAATTCTGGAAACTTGTTCTTTTTTTCTTTTTACCTTTATTTCCACTTGTCCGCCAGCCGTAAAAATATCTCGTAAATTTGCTGAAACGGCGTTATATTCCGTAATAAGATAAGCCGCCGCTCTTTCAAATTTCGCGCCACTATTACTAAACATCTCGGGGAAATAAATCATGGCTTCAACGATAAAATTTTCTTTTTCCTTGTCGCTCAAATTTTTATGCGATTTAATTATTGGGCTAACATCTTTGTCTTGTCCCGGATCTATCCACCATAATTCTTCACCCTCTTTCAATCGCGCTCGATAATATTCTTTAACCGTGTTAATGGTATTGCCGTTTTTTCTTAGAGTGTCATAATCAACGCCCATTTTATCAAAAATTGATTGTCCTTGAGATAGGTTCATGTTTATTCTGTATCTAGGATAATGCGTGACACTTATTTCTGGCAAACATTCTTGGTATAATCTATATTTAACGTCAAAACCACCTCCGAATTTTCCAAACATAATATATATTCTTTCCACGTCTTCTACCCTTGAAGATTCAAGTACGCTATTGCCAGTTGATGTCCAGTGGTCGCTAGTAGTCATTTTGACTTCAACTCCAAAATATTTTTTAGCGACAATGTCCGGAAAAGCATTGGTGCCAGTTTGATAAATAGTACCATCAAACGGACCACCTTTCGCGACTTTGACCATTTGTTCAAATACTACGGTTTCAAAATACGTGGGTGATATATCTTTTCTTTTAGCTACGAATTTTATTAACGATTTTTTCGTTTCTTCCAGTAAAACAATAAATTCCTCCTCTTTTACGTTTTTCTTTTTAGCATAAATCATATGTTGGTTTATTTATTTAAATAATTTTCAACCGATTTGGCCACGTGCCACCCCAATATCGGTGGTACCGCGTTTCCGACTTGCTTATATGCTTGTGAGGTTGAAGGGTAAAAAATAAAATTGTCAGGGAAAGATTGGATTCGAGCCGCTTCTCTGGCGGATAATCTACGCTTTCCGTTCCAATGCCACTCAATATTGCCGTGATGTTCCGTTCTCATGGTTGGTCCGGGTTTATCAGGCGAAACAACCGTATTGCCTTGCCCATTGTTCTTTTTTGCTTTTGACCAATAGTGATTAAGCGCTTCACCTTCTTTAAGATTTTCCAAATCGCCAATTGCTTCCTTAAGAGATAACCAATTATTTTTACCGCGAATAGGCTTCGGATGTTTAAATGTCGGCAATTTACTCTTTCTTGTTCCAACGATAATAACACGTTCTCTTGTCTGAGGCACGCCATAATCCGCCGAGTGTAATAATTTATAAACCACGTTATACCCCATTGACTCAAAATCTTTTTTAACTGTCTCTATCGCTTTTCCATTATCCATTGTCAGTAGTCCTTTCACGTTTTCCGCCACGAATAAAGTTGGTTTTGTTCTTTTAACAACCTCCATCATGCTTCGATATAGCAATCCTCGTTTACCGTTAAAGCCCTGCCGTTTTCCCGCGTGGCTAAAATCCTGGCAGGGAAAGCCACCCAACACCACGTCAGCTTTTTTCGGAAGTGGTTTATCAAAAAGATTTGAATGTTTACCATCCAAAATTTTTACGATATCGCCACAAACTATGTCATGATTAAAATATTTTTTAAATGTTTGACACGAAGCTTTGTCAAAATCATTGGCCCAAATAATTTCAAACTTTCGTTTTGGGTATTTTTTCCCAAGATATTCAAAGCCGCCAATAAAACCAAGGTCAAGGCCTCCACAACCGGAGAATAAAGAAACCACGGTATATTTATTTTTTTTATTACTCATAGACATGGGTTATATTAAATTTTCATTATTGATTAAATTATTCCGTGTATGACAAAATTCCTTTTACAATACCCTCAACTTTAAAATTATTTTTATCTGCCAAAATGGCTTTATATGACTGATTCAATGAAGTTAAAAAAACTTTATCATTATCAATTTGTTGAATTTTTTTAATTAATGCTTCTCCATTGTTTACACATACGACAATATTTCCGTCTTCCGGTTTATTTCCCTTTTTAACAATTACTAAGTCCCCGCCTTTTATTTTTGGCTCCATTGAGTCACCTTTGGCTCTAACAAGAAAAGCGTCCGCAGAAGAGAAGCCAAGAATTTTCGTTGAAATTGGTATTCTGTCAGTCGGATTACCGTCCAGCATTGAGCCATTCGGACCACATTGAGCCATGCCGTATAAATTCAAAAAAGCTATCTTTTTATCTGGCCCATCTGCAAGAATTTGATAATCCTGCGGGTTGCCGGGATTTCTTCGTAAATATCCTTTTTTTTCAAGTTGTAGTATGTGATGATACACAACACTAGGCGAAGAAACGCCAAGATCAGCCTGTAATTCCCTTATCGTAAGAGGTTCCACAATGTTATTTTTCAGTAATTTTAGCAATTTTTCTTGTGTATGGTGTAATTTTTTCATAGCAACTATATGTTAATAACTATCCATATTATACCATATGCATAAGAAGTGTACAAGAACTTATTGACCTGTTCTAGGATTTGTGCTAGTATTATATTACTACTAAATTAAATTTTTTATAATTAATTTTTAAATTTTATGGACACTCTAATTTTTATTTTGAACATTATGGGCTATGCAAGCTCAATAATAGTCATATCATCAATAGTAATTGGTATTGTGCTTTGGGTAAAAGGAATATTTCCTGTTTTGTTGAGACTAGGCAATGGTCTCGCAAGAAAAAAAATTGCAATTTTTGCTAAAAATAATAATTCCAGTAGTCTAAAAAATTTACTTATTGATTCTGGGTTGTTTAGTAAAAACAATATTTATTCTGTTACTTCTATTAATGACATCGGGGTTGCTGAAAACAAATCTATATATTTGGTTTTCTGGCACGACTGGCAAGACAATATAGACGAAATTTTGAGTCGCGTTAAAGACAATACCGCCTTGATAGTTTATGCTCCGCAAGAGTTGGGGTTTATCCCAAAGGAAACTATGGCGAAGCTCAACGGAAAGCGTAATGTTGTGGTTACTAATTTTCGTGGCAGATTGTTAAATGACATAACAACATCAATAATTACAACAAGCTATAAATAAAAATATGACCGATAAAAAATTAAATAATCTTTTTCTTAAATATATTAGGAAAAATATTACCCCCTTTCATAAAGAGTGGGCAATCGTAAGTGATAAATATAATGAATTAATTTGCTTGCTTGAAGACAAAAATGTTTTTCAAAGCGGTTCTTGCGCCAGATTTACCTCAATTAAACCTATTAATGATTTAGATGTTGTTTGGGTGCTTTCAGCCCGAGTTGAAAAAGCTATTAACTCTGAAGAATTAAATTTGGAAGACATTCTTGTCGACCTAGCAAACAAACTTCAAAAAGAATACAAAAATATTGGTGTCGCAGTCAATGTTAAACCACAGACTCATTCCGTGGGAATTTATTTTGGAGAATCAGAAAGAGAATTTTCAATCGATATTGTACCTGCGTTAAAAACTGACCAAAAAAATGAGTATGGTGACGATACATATAGTGTTCCTGAAATTTTATTTTTTTCTAAAAACAAAAGAGTAAAAATATATCAAGGACAAAAAGAAATTAGCTGGAAGAAATCTGACCCGAAAGGCTACAAAGAAGAGATAAAAAGGACGCATGATGACAACAATAATTTGAGAAAAGTTATTAGGTTTATAAAAAAGTGGAGGTGGCACTGTAAAAATAATTATCCAGACTTCCCACTTAAATCTTTTCACCTGGAATTAATTGTAAAAAATATATTTTTAGAAAATCCAAATATTAATTGTTTAGAGGGGATTAAACTGTTTTATAATAATTTATCTGATTATCTGCTGGAGCCTTGCTTACCGGACAGAGCGAACAGTGCCTGCTATATTGATGAATATGTAAAGGAGATTGATAGGTTCGATAGAAATGAAATTTATGAATTGATTGATTTGGCTAAAAAGAGAATCGATCAGGTTCAGCAGTCAAATAGGCGAAATAATGTCTTTGATAATATTCAGTTATTACTAGTCGCCAAAGATGATAACGAACAATTTATCAATGACAGTAATCATGGTTATAAATTTGTGGACAAGGGATTAATACTAAAAATCAATGGCAAGGTATCGCTTGGAAAAAGAAGTAAAAAAGATACAGTTTCTAATTATTATCTTAAGGATAATGGCAACAGGGTTTCTATTGGAAAAGAAATAGAATTTTATATTTCCGAAGAAATTAATCACATCCCCGAAGATGAAGAAGTCCAATATTTGTGGAAAGTAAAAAATAGGGGCGAAAAAATATATAACAAAAAAGGAATTAGAGAATCTCGAGGTGAAATTACTGAAAACCATACATTGCAAAATCCTGAGCAAACAGCGTATAACGGAATTCATTTTGTTGAGTGTTACGCAGTTTACAGTGACAAATGTGTAGCCTATGATCGTATATATGTACACATAGATAAACAGTAATTTACCATTCGCAAGCAATCCCGTCAGAATCTCCATCTAAATTATGTACATCATAACCAACTTTTTGTTTACAACATTCGTACTTATCACGCGCCTCACGGCGCGTTTTAAAGTCCGCGCAATTATAACGGTCAGACCGGCAAACGCATACTGTGCTGATTTTTGGTCCTGGAATTGTTTGCTCCGAAGCCTGGCCGGCAGCACAGCCGGTTAAAGCCAAGAGTGGGATTAGAATTATTAATCTAAACATAAGAATTAAAAGGATTATTTTATCTTTTTGTTAATACAATAATTATCCTGCAAATGTATAAGATCATCTTTGATATTTTTTAAGGCCTTATTATTTTTAGATTGCCGAACCAAATCAAGCACTGTAGCCAAAGTGCCGAAGTAATCGTTATTTTTAATATGAAATTTCAAACGCTTAATTCTTGAGTTCATATTTTGGATACAAAAAAGGCCCCCCAACACGACTTCTGTACCCTTTCGAGCACAGGCCTAGACAGCAAAAAGCCGGTCAGGAGACCATTCCTACTGTCTAGGGCTTGAAACCATACCTTGCGGATATTCTACAAGGGTTAGATTAGTAAATTGTTATTTTTATATTAGTCCAAAAATACAAAAAAATCAAGCCAGCCCGGGTTGCTGATATCCACGTTTAAGCTTTCTAACCGCTCGAGCCGCGTCCGCGCTCCGCTATTCGCTTTGCGCGGCCACGCCTCCAGCTCTGTTATTTGGTAATCAAAGTAAATGCAAATCAAACCAATAATGAAGTCGTTTCGTTCCGCCCGGTAATTTTTGTGAGATCCTTTGCTTCGCTCAGGAACTCACAAAAATTCCCAAGCTCCACTACACTCCGTTATCAAAAACTATAAAGCGGATGTCATTCCGCTCCGGCTCCAGCCGGCCGTACGACCAGGGCGATATAATGCCAAAGGAATGCCCTCGTCGCCCGTCCGTCCTGCGCCTTTGCTCCATTCCTTATTCTAAATTACCGGCGCTCACGTCCCTGCGAAATCCACGCCCGTACTGGCGCCGGTATCAAAGTCCCTGCAATTAATAATATTCAAGTTCCAGGCGCGCGTCCGTGACGGAAACGTGAGTATAATTTTTGTTATACTCCGAGGCGTTGCGTTCGTAGTATAACAAGAAATTATACTCAGTTTCCTGTAGCAGTTAAAAAGTAAATGCTGACGTGGCGGTGCAAGCACAATGGACAGTACGGCGCTTCGTCGCTCCAGCCCTTACGTGAAAAAAGCTCCTCCTGCCCCCATTCGGGTTCAGCCGCTTTTTTCACTCCAGGGCTTCCGCTCCTCGCTGTAAACAGACGGTGCAAAATCAACGGTGAGTAAATATTCACGCTAGCCTTAACGTGGCACGGCTGGCAAGTTATCGCACAACGTACATTTCGCGAAGTGTTCCGCGAGTAGGACTTTTAGTAATCAAAGTTCCTACCCGCGTCCCTTAATGTACTTTAGTAGCTCCTGGGGGCTCGAACACTTCGCGAGAATGTGCGTTATGCGAAACTTGCCCTAGTTGAAAAGAACGGTGCGGCGCGGGAACAATGCTATCCTCGCTTAGGTGAAGTTGCGCCGGGAAAATATCCGAAGCTCTTATCACGTCCCTGCTCCGGCGCTTCCGAAATAAAACGTCTGTGCAAGTTTACGGCCGGGAAGCCGTTCAATTCTCTCGCCACATCCCTGCTCCGGCCGTATTGTACGCTCGCTTTGCTCGCGGAAAGGCTCGCTGGCGCTCGCCCAAATGTTTTGCCCACCATAACAGGCTATGTCAATGATTAATTTGATTTGGCGGAAATATACTATTCGTTTTCTTCAATTCATAAATGGCTTTTAAGTGAGGGAAGTTTCTGATTGTTGTATTTTTTGTAAAAAAAGGTGTTTTCTCGCGTTCCGCAATTTTTCTGATTTAAGTCGGTTTTTCAATTTCCTACTGTTGTGTTATATACTCTTGTTAAGTGCATCTTATATACTATGTCATAAACGTCGTCCTTGAGATGACATTTATGTCGTCATTGTGAACAGAATGTTAATATCTTCTGCCTATATTTTTTTGTTTTTTTAAATAGCTAACCCATTTTGGATTCGGACAACCCGGGGGCCATATTACATAATAATTATTACTGCGATATTCCGTACCCGGCTCCACGGTTAGCCAGCCATATTTTGATAACTGAGTCTGGTAACGTTGTATTGTTCTAATTTTTTTATTACAAAATCTAGCTAATTTTTTTTGACCATAATAACTATGTCCCTTTTCATTTCCTAGTGCTTGAAGCAATTGCCAAAAACATTTTGCTTCGCTTGAAATTCTACTGTCCGCAAGTAGTTGATTTGGTATAGGCGTCCATTTTTTATAATCAAAACCTTTTAATATAAATGCTGATTGGTAATCTTTTCGTAATTCTAATTTATTTTCAAGCAATGCGCCTATTGGTAAAATATTTGAACTCATATTATTTTTTTGTTATATTTTTTTTGTTGTCTTGCATTTTGTTTTCTTGCCTTAGACGTTTGTCAATTTTATAAAGCACGCCAAAAAATCCGAGAAGATTATATTTTGCTTCCCATAAATCCTCCGGCTCCACGCCAAGAGCTTCAATTATTCCTTTTTGGTCAATCTCGGATATTTTTTCCATATAAAAAATACTAAGTATTTCTATACTTAGTATATCACATTATTGGCTAACATTAAAGGAAAAAAGAGGTAGTGCCGTAAGCTTACAGCGCGTGCACCCCCTAAAATTTTATTGCTATTTTTAGATATTTTTTCCGCATTAGATTATTCAAAATTTTAGGGGACGAAAAAGTAAAATTATTGGTTTATGTAATTTTTATATTTTTTTATTATTTTTGAAATATGTGGCGTTTTGAAGTTTGTTTTGTACTTTTCCTCTTTTAAAATTTTCTTGATTTTTTTGCGAGAAATTTTAGGGTCGTTCTTTTTTAATTCGTATGCCCGTTTATCCCGGTCATGATTAATATAATCTTCTTTTTCAATTATTCCAAATTTTTTGGTATATTTCTTTTGTTGCTTTTCAACTTCCGACCAAATATGCTTTACATCCTCAATACTGGTTAATTCATTAAACTGTATTCTCATTTTTTTATCTACTGTAGGAAAATAATGTTTTAGCATTGATTCCATATAAGTCATTAATAGTTTCTGCGGGATCTCAAACAGCTTTGCCGTTATAAGTATTCCCCAGACTCTTGAGTTAACCCGTATCGGCTTATTTATTTCCGTAATATCGTCCACGAAGAATTTAACTAAATATTGCATTACAAAAGCCCATTTATGCGTAGCTGTAGGATTCTGAAATTTGTTTAGCCATAATGTGTATCTTTTTTTGCCAAAATTATTAACTGCTTTGTCTAATTTATTTTTTTCAATTAAGATTCTATTTTTCCATACATTCATAGTGGCCATAAGCAACAAGCTGATAGCTTCACGTATTTCTCTGTCTGATATTAAATAAAAAGTTGGATCGTTACGTACTTTATAGTCTACAAAAAAATTATCAGGAATTAAAAATTTTTTTCGCTGCTTGATTATTTCTTTCTCCACGTTCAAATTCTCGTAAATATAATTTATATTTGCAATAATCTTTTTTCTAGCTCGCTCAATAACTTTTTCTTTATTTGTTTTTCCCATATAAAATTAATTAATTAATCTCTCTATTATTTTAGCTTAATTGTAGTTTCTACACAAAATTATTCTTCCATTATATCGCGCAAATATTTTAAATTGTTTGCCGTGAACCTCAAATTTTCCCGAACTTCAACCCAGTCCATCGTCAGGAAATCGTCAATCAGCCCCCGCAAAAAATAGCACATTCTATAGAATGTGCTATTTTAGTTTTTAGTCAAGGAATTTGAATATTCCCGACTACTGTTAGTGCCCTTTAGGGTATAACTTGACATTCAAAAGTTAAAATTTTTGTTCCAGGCCTTTACCGGTTAATATCAATAATAAATTCTACTTACCTCAAATCTCGTTCGTCATACATTCTTACAAGCGACGCTTCCCAGTTAAAACAAGTACTTTGGCCGCATAATTTATCAAATGCCTTAATGCAGTTTGAATCCAGTTTAGCATACTCCTCAAGCACGCTGACCGTTTCCTGCATAAAGCCTCCCACCGTACCATTAGAATCATCCACTCCGCCCGTACATAATTTTTTATCAAGCCGCAAAAGCATATCAACTAATAATTTAGCCGTTTGCTTGTTAACAGGCAATTCTGAAACCAGTTTTGAAAGCCGGGCGCATCCCTCATCAAGCGAACCCTGATAAGCAAACCAAATCCGCGAGGGCCCGTTATATGGCTTAATATATCTCATCGCCTGAGTAATAGCTTTTTTAGTTTCTGACAATTCAACTTTACTTAATTCTCCCAATTTACCACTGCACTTTGGACTGCTGACAATTTCCTTGTCTTGATCTTGAAGTGGCTTGCCGTCCATGACAGCATAAATAGCAACAGCCACCATGTGCTTGCATAAAGTGTTTCTCTGGCCAAGATAACAGTCGCAGTTCCCATGATCATAATGGCGACTAGAAACAGAAACATTATAAGGATGAGTTCCTGATACAACTGCTGAATATCCGCCATAATCTTCTTTGAATCGCGTTACTTTTCCGCTCTCATACAAACCAACCGCTCGCTCAAATGTAGGTTGGTCTGTCGCGAATTTTATTTTGTCTAAGCTAAATTTTGGAGGCATATTATTTATCTTTATTATTTGCTTTTTCAAATATATCCTCAACCATTCGTTTTGCATTAGCTTCCTGAAAGCCCTTTTTTATAGTTTCCATATCATTTACTCCCTCTTTCATCATCCGGCAGAGCGGACAGTCGTCATCCAGCTCGCTCATATCATCTTCTATATTAATCGGCAAATCACAAAACCAATCTACAATTTCCTCATAAATATGATCAGCCTCCCACTGCGCCCAGCCGTGTATCCAGCCGCTTTCGTCCGGGGTTAATATAGCTATAAAATTTTTAGCCGGATTTTCCTTTTCTAATGCCTTAATTAATTTCCGGCCTAATTCAGGATTATCAAACGGCACCATTTCTTCGGCAAACTCTCTCATCCAGGAAATCACTACATCTTCAGATAATTTGGGTACGATAAAATATCTTGCTTTTTTCTCGCGTGAAATTTGCGTGTCTTTACCGCTTAATATCTCGCCGGTTTCAGCGTCAAGATAATAAAGATTCTTTAAGTTCATATCAGCAAAAGCCTTCTCTAATTTATTCATGTTTATTGGTTTTTTGTTTGGTAGAATATTCATAGTAGATTTCTAAATTAATA
>JAGLPO010000106.1 GCA_023137275.1 Candidatus Parcubacteria bacterium
ATCACATTCCCAACCTGTCCCATAAGTATTTTTATGAGCATTCTTTGGGATTTCTTGGGCAGACGAGGAAACTGCCCAAAAACAAAGAATCAATAATAGGATACGTTTCATGGAATCTCCCCCAAGCATAACGCCATGCTGAGCAGGCAGCAAGGGAAACGAGGCATTGGTTTAAGGTACGTTTAACTCAAAATTTGGCAAAACTTAAAGTCGCACATCCCTTGCTGTCTGCTCCAGCTATTTGTTAACTGGTTTTTTTATTTAACATTCAAGAACTACCTGATTTCGTGATAGATTTTCCTAAAATTTCTACAACCGGGTTTATAGTTTGCGATTCTTTCTCTTGGGCCTCATATCCTGTTGGCCGATTGACAAATGCTGCCTGAGCAGCTTGCAAAAGAATTGCTTCTTTTATTTGTTGTTCGCCACTCCCCTCAACAAATGCTCTAAATGTCATCAGTGCGTTTGCCCTGTGTTTATTTAGGGTTTCATTGTGTTTGCTTGATTTATAATTCCTGGCGCACCAAAAAATACCAAATGACAACGTCGAAAGAAGAATTAACTTACTGACTACATATTGAATTGCAACGGCTGTTGATTTAGGCTCGTATTTAAAACTGATGAAAACAAAAATGGCGGCAACAGCAAGGGTAATAATTGATGCCCAGATCGTTGCGGTAAGCCATTTTTTTGCTACTTTTGCATGATTGTCGGAGTCTGTTAAAAATATTTGGGCATTTGTTGCTACACCAGCCTCTGCAGCTTGATCCTTAACAGCCTGGAGGGCTTTTTCGGCGTCCAACTTGTATGAGTCCAACAATTTCTTAAAGGCACCGGCTTCTTCCCTCATTGTTGCGTGATAACCTTTTGCCTCCCTCTCAATTTTTGCATAATCTGTCGCCAGTGTAGCGGTGAAAGCGAGAGGAACTGTTAGAGGCTCCATGATTGTGTCATAGGCATTTTTGACTTCTTGAATTATTGCCTGGCATACATCAGCCGGAGTGTTTTGGTTTAGTGTGAAATCGTTTACCTTTTTGATTAGATTTTTCAGAGTGGTTAAACCGGAAATGATTTGATTAATTTGATTAAGCGCTAACCTGTCAATGCTTCTTTGATTTAGTTGTTTTGCAATATCAAGCATTTCCTCGAAGAACGGTACTGCATCTGAAAAATTAATATCTCTTGATAGCTCCTCCGTTCTTGCTAACGCTGTCGCTTTATTCGCGGCTAACTCCTCAAGTAGTTTTTTTGCTTCTTTAATTTTTTCATTACGTTGTTCTGGAGTAGCCATATAGACTCCTTATTTTTTTGCCAGTTAACAACCTGCATAAGCCGTTGTTAACTGTCTTTTATATTTTCCTTTTTATTGACCAATATGATTTCACTGGATTCAATTATGTCTCGTTGATGGTCTACTGATAACTTGATGGCTGTATAAAATGTAACGGCAAAAAGAATTATGCCTGTTATTGCTATCCAAGTCTGCTGAGAACTATCAAATACATTAACCTTGTTATTCCATGCGCAAAAAGTAATTGTAATTAATAGGAAATGTACGATCCAAGAGCGACATATCCTTAAACGATTTCTGTTGTAATCTATCTTTTGGCCCAAATCTTGACTATTAGCACGAACGAATTTTTCTAATTCCATCGGTGCCAAAGGCTTGTTTATAGCTGCGCTCAAATTTTTGATTCTGTCTATTTTTTCAGCATATTCTTTATGAACTTTTGTTCTTGCTGGATTTTCAACAAGTTGAATAAATAGATCTCTTATTAACCTGTCAGCTACAATGCCGAGTATATAGGATATTGCCGTTAGTGGGGCTATAAACAGTGGGTTAATTTGGAAAAATGAAGAATCTAATTTTAGGCCCAAGATGTATGCAACAAAAAGAAATAGCCAGCATAGAACACCCAAACCAATTATCAATAGTTCAACGAATATTGCGGTAATGTTCATTGTCAGCCTTTAATCTCGTTTACAGTTAGCCCAGGATGAGGAGCGCGCTGT
>JAGLPO010000107.1 GCA_023137275.1 Candidatus Parcubacteria bacterium
TGGATATATCAAAAGCAATATCGCTCGCTATGACATTCCCATTATTTAGTTTGATTGTTTTAATTGTCTTCTTTAAAGAAATACCGTCAACATTTCAATGGGTAGGAATTTTAGTAATGGCTATAGGTGTGTATTTCTCAATAAAAAGAACATCAACAGACCCTGTATTAACGAAATATGCCCCGCAAAAATAGCACCAAATGTCGCTCCACTCCAAATTTTATCACCACCAAACATCGCATACACGCAAACGTTGTATTTGTGAATAAGATTTGTTGATTTGTGGGGATTATGTGGATAAATTGTTGAAAAAGCGAGTAATTTTGTGGGTTAATAAGGATTAAAAATAAATATTTATACCCAAACTTTACCCCACCCTTATCAGGGTGGGGATTATTTTTTTTGACAAGGCTAGCCTTAGCTAAAATAATATTTATTAAAGATGGTTGACTAATGGTGAATAATGGTGTATAATTTTAATAGATTGTTGAATAGTGGGGAATAGTGTTGAAATCCCCGCAAAAACAAAAATTGTAAACAAAAACAAAAACTTTAGATTAGCCAAGATGCTTCGCGCTAATCAAAAATAAAAAGAGAAAAACAAAACATTTAGCATGGGGATGCTAACTCTGCCCTTTACCGGGCAAAAAAATCGTTTACAATTAAGGCGAAGAAGGGGTCTGATCGCCGCATCGCGGCAGATCAGCCTCCTCTTGAGTCTTAGTTAAATTAGTTAATAGCCATGCTTGTCGCGCCGTGCTGTTAAAAAAATATACCCCCATGCGCAGATACTTTAAGTATCTGCGTTTGTGGTATTAACAGTAAACAGTAAGCAACCCCGAATATTTGGGTTTCTGTCGTCTGCTTTCTGTCGTCTGTCGTCTAAAAATGTTTATAGGGGAATTCCAGCATAATATTGATACTAAAGGGCGGTTGGCAATACCGGCTAAATTCAGGGAGCAGTTAAAAAAGGGCGCGGTCGTAACCCGCGGGCTGGATAATTGTTTGTTTATTTATCCTCGCTCGGCCTGGGAAAAGATCGCTAAAAAACTTTCCGATTTGCCGATCAGCCAGTCTAAGGCGCGGGCTTTTTCCCGTTTAATGCTGGCCGGAGCAATGGATGTGGACTTTGATTCACAGGGCCGGATCAATTTGCCTGATTATTTGCGAAAATTTGCCAATATAGAAAAAAAAGCAATTGTTGCCGGGCTTTATGATCGTTTAGAAGTATGGGATAAGCAAGCCTGGGATAAATATAAGCAAAGCACGGAAAAAGAATCAAATAAGATCGCGGAAACTTTGGGGGAGCTTGGAGTTTAAGTTCAAACAGTTTCTAAGAAACAAAAAAACAAAAAAATGAAAAAAGCTATCATGATATTTATATTACTTCTTTGCGTTTCAGTCTTGTTTCAGGCCTGGTATGTAAGAGCTGATTATGACACAGTATTGATACGATCCTGGATGGCTGAAGCAAACGCGGCCAATTAGGACTGTTTATAAAGTTTTTTAAAAAAATAAAAATCAAATAAAAAAATGACAAAAAAAATTAATTGTCAGGACAAACAAAAACAAAGAGGCAATTTAATAAAGGTTCGCATTATTAAAGCGCCTTTGGTAAATACCAGAGAACTTAAACAGGTGTTGACAGCCAGAGCGCGGGCGCTGGTTTTATAACGTTATTTTGCCTAGCGGCAAAAGCCGCACTACAAATGCGGCACATACGAATTTTACGTTTCAGAATAGTTGTAATTAGGTAAATAATTAACAGAAGTAAAGATATGGAATATAAGCATACGCCGGTAATGCTTAAGGAGGTGCTTGAATATTTGCGGCCAGGCCCGGGGCAGATCTTTATAGACGGCACTTTGGGCGGCGGCGGGTATGCTTTGGCGCTGGCAAACGCGGTCGGCAAAGACGGCAGGGTGCTGGGAATTGATCTGGATAAAACCGCGATAGAACATGTTGCGAAATTAATAGCAAATAATAAGCTTTCAAATATTAGGCTATATAATGGCAACTTTAAAAACATTGATAAAATATATAAGGAATTTCTCAAGGAAAGACAAAGCGCGTCTCTTCATGGTATTGTGCTTGATTTGGGTTTATCATCGGCTCAACTCAAAAGCCAAAGTCGGGGATTTTCTTTTCAATTGGATGCTCCGCTAGATATGGCTTTTGGGCAGACGACAGACGACAGACAGCAGACAGCAGACAGCAGACAGCAGACGACAGAAGAGATAGTGAATCAAACACCACAGTGGGAGCTGGAAAAAATAATTAAAGAATATGGGGAGGAGCGGTATGCAAAGTCCATTGCCAAACGGATAGTGGGGGTAAGAAAAGAGCGCAATATTAAAACTACCAAAGAATTAGTGGAAATAATCAAGCAGGCTGTACCAAGCAGTTATCGCCACGGCAGGATTCATCCGGCAACGCGCACTTTTCAGGCGCTTAGAATTGCCACTAACGACGAGCTGGGTAATTTACGCGCCGCTCTGGACGCGGCGGTTAAAATTTTATCACCTGGCGGAAAAATAGCCATTGTGTCATACCATAGTCTGGAGGACCGGATAGTGAAAAGATTTTTTAAAAAAGAAGCCCGTGACTGTATTTGTCCGCCCGCGGCTCCGGTTTGTGTTTGCGGCCATAAGGCGCTCATAAAAATTATTACAAAAAAAATCGTTAAGCCGGGCCAGGAAGAAATAAAAGCAAATCCCAAAGCCCGAAGCGCAAAGCTGCGGGTGGCAGAACGGGTATAATAGGTTTACCTTATAATTATCTGCATACTTGAATAGTATTTTCTCAACGAATTGAATTTTTAGTAAACAGACGACAGACAACAGAAAGCAGGCTATAAATTTCTTTAAATATTTATTTAGATTCTATTTACTGTTGTCTGTTGTCTGTTGTCTGCTGTCTAAAATCGTGGATATAAATACACATATGCAAAAAGCTAAAAACATGTATTAAATTATAAAGTGTATAGATAAAAAAGTGAGAAAAACAAAAACAAAATATCTGCCGGCTAATGCTCGCGCCAGGAATCGGAGCGTAAATACTAATTCCACAAGATGGCAGCTTGTTAACAAGTTATTGTTAGGGCTGATTGCATTTGCCGGTATTGGTTTTATTATTACTACGAACGATATCGCGGTTCAAGGCTTTGTTTTGGCCGAGCTTAAGTCTGATTTATCAATAATTGAAAAAGCAAATGCCGAATATGAATTAACGGTTTTAAAGCTGGAGTCAATGGCCAGCATAAACGAACGCGCCAAGTCGCTTAAAATGGTAAAGGTGGATAATATTGAATATGTCAGCGTTATTGATACCAGTGTGGCTGTTAAATAATTAATGTTCCATGATTTCTCGCAAAAGAAAAATTAAAAAAACAGCCGGCAATAATCGTCTTAGATTTCTCTTGACGATTATTTTTTTATTGGCCGGACTTATGGGCTATCGGCTCGTTAGCCTGCAGTGGCTGCAGCATGATTGGTACACGGCTTTAGCCAGCGATCAGCATCAGGTATTTAATAAATTGGAGCCGAAACGGGGGCAAATTTTTATGCAAGACACAGTTAATGAAAATATTGAGCTTTTTCCGCTGGCGACTAATAAGGATTTCGCCCTGGTTTATACTGTTCCCAGGGACGTTAACGACGCGCATGGGGCTGCCGAAAAGTTATATGAGATATTTGACAAGGAGAATATTGAAGCAGAAGTAGAGCTGGTTCTGGAAGAAGACGAATATTTTAAAGAGATTGATACCAACGAGAATCTTAGTCCCAGGGAAGTAAAGGAAAGGCTGGAATTTAAAAATATTAAAAAAGAATTGGAAGTTAAGATCCTTCAGGAAAAAAAAATAAATGAATATTTAGTTAAATTAACTAAGCGCAATGACCCATATGAGCCCATAAAAAAGAAAGTGGACCAAGACGATCTCGCTAAGCTTATTGAGTTTGATTTTAGCGGGATTGGCTATATATTGGAAAAGCACCGCTATTATCCGAGCGGCGCGGTCGGCTCGCATTTTCTCGGGTTTGTAGGCTATGGCAGCGAGGAGCAGGTGGGCCGTTACGGCCTGGAAGGATTTTTTAACCAGGAATTGTCAGGCAGGCATGGATCAATACTGGCTGAGCGTTCCGCCGGAGGTGAGATGATGATAATTAATGATCGGCGCTATACCAAGCCGGTTGACGGATATGATCTGGTATTAAGCATTAATCGCTCAATCCAGTTTTTCGCCTGCCAGAAGCTGAAAGAGAGCGCGGAGCAATATGGGGCAGATGGCGGAACGGTTGTTGTAATGGAGCCGAATAGCGGCGCGATCCTGGCTATGTGCTCAATCCCGGATTATGACCCGAATTTTTATAATAAGATTGAGGATGTGAGCAGCTATAATAATCCGGCTATCTTTGAGGCATACGAGCCGGGCTCAATATTTAAGGCATTTACCATGGCGGCCGGAATAGACCGGGAAAAGGTTAAGCCCTCAACTACGTATGAAGATAAAGGCTGGATACAGATTGAAGGCTGGCCAAAGCCGATCAGAAACTCGGATTACGAAACCCATGGCGGCCATGGAGTGGTGGATATGGTTACGGTTCTTTCCGAGTCCTTAAATACCGGGTCAATATTTGTAATGGAAAAAACCGGCGCTGAAGTTTTTGCCGATTATGTGAAAAAATTCGGTTTTGGCGAAAAAATCGGCATTGAGCTGGAAACCGAAGGCGTTACTAACATAAAAAATTTGAATCGTAAGCGGATTCGGCCGGTTGAAGCGGCGACTGCTTCGTTCGGGCAGGGTATTACCGCCACCCCGCTACAAATTGTTGCCGCTTTTGGCGCGATCGCCAATGGCGGGATTCTTATGAAGCCGTATTTGGTTGACAGAATAGTTGCTCCGGATGGGAGCGAAGAAAAAACCGCTCCTCATCAGCTGCAGCGGGTGATTCAGGAAAAAAGCGCTTTTTTGGTTTCGGGAATGATGGTTAATGTAATTGACAGCGGCCACGCCAGGCTTGCCGGGGTGGACGGCTACTATGTGGCTGGCAAAACCGGAACCGCCCAGGTTGCGGATATGGAAAAGGGCGGCTATCTGGAAAACCATACTAATCACACCTTTGTCGGCTTTGCCCCGGTTGAGGATCCCGCGTTTGTTATGCTTACCAAGCTGGACAATCCAAGGAATGTTAAATACGCTGCCAGTTCAGCCGCGCCTTTATTCGGGGAGATCGCCGAGTTTATTTTGAATTATTATCAGGTGCCGAAAGAACGATAAGTTTAGTTAAAAGTTTGTAAAGTTTGTAAAGTTAAATAAATTAACAAATAGTGATTTTGAAAAGTTGTAAATAAAATATTATTGACATTATTATTTTTATAATATAAAATTATAGTATAATTTAATAATATAAAAATATATGAGCACAAAAATCGCGGTTTCTGTCACTTTAAATCAAAATAATTTGCAATTTGTTGAGAAAATAGCTAAAAAAGAAAAAAAATCAAAGTCAGAAATTATTGATTATGCTTTAGAAATATATAGAAAATTTAGATTAAAAAGTGATATCATGGCTGGTTTTAAAAATCAAACAGAAGAAGACGCAGCAGACGCTATGTCTGATTTTAACGATTATTTAAAGTTAGCAACTAAATAACTCATGTTATGCGCTTATCGCGTAAACAAAGTTATAATTTATGTAATTTAAACAAAAACGAGGATAAAAACAAGTTTTATCTTAGCGTTTTTGTTTAAATTACTAAACTTTGGCACTTTTTAAAACAGTATTTTTTATAGTAACATTCGATTTCGCTAATATTGTTTATTTTCTTGCTGCGGAACTCGCTATCGCTCAAACAGCCTCGCTTCAAAAATAAACAATATTAGCGAAATCTATAAAAAATGCCAAAGTTTAGTAAATTACATAAATTATAACTTTTTCTAAGGTAAAAATATTTAGCGCGTAAGGTGAGTAAATAATATGCATATTAACCAGTTTGATATTTGGCAGGTTGATTTAAATCCAACAATGGGTTCTGAACAAAAAGGCAAGCGGCCTTGCGTGATACTGCAGACAAATGCTGTGAGCGATTATGGCTTAACAACAATTATTGCTCCGCTTACAAGCAAGAAAGTAAACAAAATTTATTCTTTTGAAGCTGATGTTAAACCATCAAACAGGAATGGCTTAAGAGAATTGTCAAAAATTAAATTTGATCAGGTTAGAGTGATTGATAAAAGAAGACTGATTAAAAAAATCGGTAAAATAGAAGAAAAATATTTTTTTGAGATTTTAAAAGCGTTAAAAAATATTTTTGATTTTAATAGGGATTTTTCATGAAAAAATTAATTCAATTAAAACTTAAATTTTTAGCCAGGCTGATTTTAAAGAAGTATAAGCCGAAAATAATCGGCATAACCGGCAGTGTTGGCAAAACCACGACAAAAGAAGCTGTTTACGCGGTTTTAAAAAATAAATTTAATGCCAAAAGAAGCATAAAAAATTACAACAATGAAATCGGCTTGCCTTTGGCTGTTATTGGAGAAGATTCTCCCGGCAAGTCATTGATCGGCTGGATATTGGTTTTTTTAAAAGCAAGCAAGTTAATATTTTTAAAAGATAAGAATTATCCAAAAGTATTAATTCTTGAAATGGGCATAGATCGCCCCGGGGATATGGATTATTTATTAAAAATAGTAAAGCCTGATATTGGAATAATTACTTTTGTCGGCTCAGTACATCTTGAATATTTCGCGTCTAAAGAAAAATTAAGGCAGGAAAAGGCCAAGTTAATAAAAAACATTAAAAAATCAGGATATTCTATAATTAATTACGACAATGAAGGTTCAAGAAAATCAATTAATGAAAGCAAGGCAAAAGTGATCAGTTATGGCCTGGATGAAAAAGCGGATTTGAGGGCGCTGGAAATAAAATTCAGCTTTGAGGAAGCTAATAAAAATTCTTTGCAGGGAATTAATTTTAAAATATTTTATGATGGCTCAGCCACGCCGGTTTTATTGCCTAATGTTCTTGGCGCAAATGCCATTTATGCCGCGTTGGCCGGCACGGCCGCGGGAATCGCAATGGGCATGAATATGGTTGAGATCAGCCGGTCGCTTAGAAATTTTGTTTCACCAAAAGGAAGAATGAATGTTATTAAGGGGATAAAAAATACAACCATTATTGATGATACTTATAATTCCGAGCCACAGTCAACAGCCGCGGCTTTGGGAATTTTAAAAAGGATATTGGCTAAAAATAGAAAAATCGCGGTATTAGGGGATATGCTGGAGCTGGGCAAGTATTCCGAGCAGATGCATCGAGACATCGGCAAATACGCGCTTAAATGCGGCATTGATAAGTTAATAGTGGTGGGAGAACGCGCGCGCGATATTGCCCGAGGCGCTGAAGAAGCGGGAATGAAAAAGGATAATATATTTAATTTTGACGATTCAGTCCAGGCCGGCAGGTTTCTTCAGGATAGGATAAGGACAGGCGACCTGATTTTGGTTAAAGGCAGCCAAGGCGCGAGGATGGAAAAAATCGTTTTGGAAATAATGGCCGAACCGCTCCGGGCCAAAGAATTGTTAGTCAGGCAGGGGAGGGAGTGGCTGGAATAATTAAGAAAGTTCTAAAATATATATGTGTTTCTTTTCCGTTTTAAGCTAAAATTTGACAAAGTGAAGTATTTTTATTAAAATATAAAAATAATACGGTTAAATTTTTATAAATATAAAAAATATGCTCTATAATCGAAAAATACAGCAAAATATAAATAAATGGTTATTAAAAGATGAGATTATTATTTTAAACGGAGCCAGGCAGGTTGGCAAAACTTCTCTTTTAAAATTACTGCAAACTGAATTAAAGCGCCAAAAAATAAAGGAAGAAAGGATTTTTTATTTGAATTTGGAAGAGCTTGAAGTTTTAGACGAATTAAACAATTCGCCTAAAAATATATTAAATTATATTAAGGTAAAAAATAAAAAAAACTATTTTTTTATTGATGAAATTCAATATTTAGATAATCCTTCTAATTTTCTAAAGTATTTATATGATGAGCATAGGGATAAAATTAAATTGATTACAACCGGCTCGTCCGCGCTGGAATTAAAAGCTAAACTGCAGGATTCTTTAGCCGGCAGAAAAGTTGTTTTTAAAATTAATCCTCTTTGTTTTGAAGAGTTTTTGCGTTTCAAACGGATTGATATTTTAGATTACTATAGCAATAAAAATATTCCATTAACAATTCAAAGCCAGTTTAAAAAATATATGGATGAATATTTGCTTTTCGGAGGCATGCCAAAAGTTGTTTTAACCCAAGACGCGGATGATAAAAAAATATTATTAAAAAATTATGTTAATGATTATATCAATAAAGACATTAGATATATTGGAAAAATTGATAATTTAATGAAGTTCAACCAATTAGTCAAAGTTTTATCCAATCAAATCGGAAATTTGCTTAACATTAATGAACTAGCCAATACTTTGAATTTGCCGCGGCTGGAAATTGAGAATTACATAAATTTACTTGAATATACTTTTGTCTTGCATAAAATTTCTCCATATTATAAAAATATTCGTTCCCAGATCACTAAAATGCCTAAAATTTATTTTTTTGATCTTGGTATTAGGAATCAAATTTTGAATAATTTTATAGAGCCGATAAACAGGTCTGACAGCGGATCGCTTTTTGAAAATTTTATTTATCTTGAGTTAAAGCAAAATGTAAGCGAAGATGATATTTATTTTTACAGAACTATCCATAAAGCTGAAATAGATTTTATTTTTGAAAAGAATGGCGTTGTTTACCCGATAGAAGTTAAGTATAAAAATTTTAGTAATGTGGCGGCTAACAGGGTTTTATCAGGTTTTTGTAAATCAAATAAAATTAATTGCCCTAAGGGCTATTTAATTAATCTGAATTTTAACAAAGAGGCAGTGAATAAGATATTTTTTTTAACTTTTACAAATTTTTTTAATAGATTAAGTTAAGCGTATTTTAAAAAAAATTTTTGAGAAATTCCAATGTTTTTATTTATAAAAATTGTTTATGATTAATCAAAATATTCTACAAACCATTGGCAACACGCCGATGGTAAAAATAAATAAGCTTAATACCAAACCGGGTAAAGTTCATATTTTCGCTAAACTGGAAGGGGTTAATCCGGGCGGATCAATCAAGGATCGGGTCGCGCTCAAAATGATTGAAGCAGCTGTTGCTAGTAAAGAATTAACAGCGAGCGAAACAATTATTGAGGCCACTTCGGGAAATACCGGAATTTCTTTGGCCATGATCGGCGCTGTCAAGGGATATAGGGTGGAAATTGTTATGAGCGAAGCGGTTTCAATTGAAAGGCAAAAAATGATCAAGGCTTTTGGAGCGAAAATAATTTTAACCCCCAAAGAGCAGGGGACTGATGGTGCCATTACAAAAGTGCGTGAATTAGTTGTTGCAAATCCAAAAAAGTATTACCATACTGACCAGTTTTCCAATGATGCCAATCGCGCGGCGCATTACGAGACAACGGCCCAGGAGATTTGGCAGCAAACCAACGGCGAGATAGATTATTTTGTGGCCGCAATCGGCACTTCCGGCACTTTGATGGGGGTGGGTGAGTATTTGAAAAAGTATAATCCCAGGGTAAAGATCGTTAGCGCCGAACCGGAAAAAGGGCATTATATCCAGGGTTTGAAAAATATGGAAGAGGCGATCGTGCCGGCTTTGTATGATAAATCCAGGCTTGATGATATTATTATGATCAATACTGAAGAAGCTTATGAGATGGCCCGGCAGATTCCGAAAAAAGAAGGCATATTCGTTGGCATGAGTTCCGGAGCCGCTATGCTTGCTTCTTTGAAGGTCGCGGAAAAAATTATAAAAGGCAACATTGTAACAATTTTTCCGGATCGGGGGGAGAAGTATTTAAGCACGGATTTATTTTCGTAACGCGTAACTCATAACTTGTAACTCATAACGCATAACATTTATTTAAAATATGAGTAAACTATATTTACACGATACATTAAGCAGAAAAAAGAAAAAATTTGAGGAGATAAAGCCGGGTGAAGTCGGGCTGTATACTTGCGGGCCCACTGTTTATAATTACGCGCACATTGGTAATCTGCGAACTTATATTTTTGAAGATATTTTAAAAAGGGTTTTGAAATATAACGGCTATAAAGTAAAGCACGTGATGAACATAACGGATGTCGGCCATTTGACAGGAAATATGGATATGGGCGAGGACAAGCTGGAAAAGGGCGCCAGACGCGAGGGCAAGACTGCCTGGGAAATAGCAAAGTTTTACGAGAAGGCGTTTATTAATGATTTAAAGAAGTTGAATATTGAGATGCCGGACAAGTGGACTCGGGCAACAGAGTATATTGATGAACAGATTAATTTGATTAAGGTTTTGGAAAATAAGGGTTATACATACAAAACGAGTGACGGGATATATTATGATACTTCAAAGTTTAAGAATTATAATAAATTATCTCATTTGGATATTGAAACTTTGCGAGAAGGGGCGCGTGTAGAAAAGAATGAGGAAAAAAAGAATCCTACTGATTTTGCACTTTGGAAGTTTTCGCCGCATGGCAAGAAAAGGCAGATGGAGTGGGAAAGCCCATGGGGGATAGGTTTTCCGGGCTGGCACATAGAGTGTTCGGCCATGAGTATGGCTGAACTTGGAGATAATTTGGATATTCATTGCGGAGGAATTGATCATATTAATATTCATCATACAAATGAAATAGCGCAATCTGAGGCTGCGTATCCTGACAAGAATTTTTTTAATTATTGGCTGCATGGCGCGTTTTTGAATATTCAAGGCGGTAAAAAAATGGCCAAAAGTGATGATAATTTTTTAACTTTGCAAAATACTTTTTTAGATAAAAACATAGATCCGTTAGTGTACCGTTTTGCTTGCCTACAAACGCATTATCGCAAACCAATGGAATATTCAGAAGAAGCAATGAAGAACGCCGAGAAAGGATTAAATCATTTAAAAAATCAATTTAGAAATTTTGGAGAAATAAGCGGAAAAGTAAGCGAAGAATTTAAGAGTAAATTTTTAGAAGAAATAAATAATAATTTAAATATGCCAAAAGCGTTGGCCGTGGTACAGGAAATGTTAAAGTCGGATTTGAGCAATGAGGATAAAAAAGCTACTTTGTTGGAATTTGATTCAGAAATATTAGGTGTAGGTATTACTGATTTAGATATTAAAGTTGGAGATGATATTAAAATATTAGAGCAACAGAGATTAAAAGCTCGGAAAGAGAAAAATTGGCAAGAGTCGGATAGACTAAGAGATGAGATTGAAGATATGGGATATATAGTTGAGGATAGCAAGGATGGAATGAGAATTATTAGAAAATAATTAAAATTTTATTTTTAAAGATTTTTAAAGTATAATATTAATTATTTGAATATAGAAGTGAACATAACTATTCCAAAAAGGAGGAGTTGGCATGAACACAGAAAGGCAAGCAAATATTCGTAAACCCAAAATAAATATTTTGGGACTTGTGGCCGTATTCGTAGTTTTTCTTATCGTATATTATGTCTATCAGCTTATTTTACCAGAAGGATTGCGAAGTTATATCCAGGAGGTGGCTCAGCTTATTATAAAAGGTTTATAGTAGCTATTTAGACATTATTAGGCGCTTGTGCATTAAACCAAGCGCCATTTTTTTTGAAAATGAAAAATTTTTATAATAAATTAAATAAACCCTTTTACGCTTTAGCGCCGCTGGCAGGGATTACGGATTCGGCATTCAGACAGATATGCAAAGGTTTTGGCGCGGATATTTTATATTCGGAAATGATAAGCGCAACCGCGCTTTTTTATAATGATCGCAAAACAATTGAATTAATGAGTTTTAATGAAGCAGAAAGGCCTTATGTTGTCCAGCTGTTTGGAAGCGAATCAAAACATTTCAAATTTGCTACTGAATTAATTCAGGAGCAAATCAGGCCGGATGGGATTGATATTAATTTCGGCTGTCCGGTGCCCAAAGTAGTTAAGCAAGGAGCCGGTATTGCCTTATTTAAAAATTTAAAAAAATCACGCGAGGTGATCAAGGCGGTAATTGATTCTACTGATTTGCCGGTGTCTATAAAAACAAGAAGCAAGGTTAAAGATATTGATGTTTTAAAGTTTTTGGATCATATGAAAGGTTTGAATATTGCCGCCATCATGATCCATGGCCGGAGTTCATCCCAGGGGTTTTCCGGACCAGTGGACGCTGAGATTATTAAAAAAGCCCGGAATTATTTTAAAGGGATTGTTATCGCGAACGGGGGCGTAAGCAATTATGAAGACGCTCAATTTCTGTTTAAAGAATCTTGCGCGGATGGAATCGGTATTGGGCAGGGCGCGCTTGGCCGGCCTTGGATATTTAAAGCTGCGCGAACAGGACAAAGCGTGGAACGAAGTCCGCGGGCAATATTTAAAGTCGCAATAGAACACGCCAGACTAAGTGAAGAGCTAAAAGGCAAGCAAGGAATATTGGAAATGCGCAAGCATTTATGCTGGTATGCAAGCGGTTTGCCCGGGGCGCGCGAATTAAGAAGGGATCTGGTAAAAGTTGAAACGCTTAAAGATATATACAAGTTATACCCTAAAGAGGTACCTTGTGCCCAAAGGGCA
>JAGLPO010000108.1 GCA_023137275.1 Candidatus Parcubacteria bacterium
AGTTTATAAACTATCAAAAGAAAAAGTTATTTCAGTATCTTATAAAAAGATAAATAAATTTTTATTGTATATATTTTTATTTTTTTTGTTTATATTTCTGTTTCAAAATTTTAATGTTATAAAAGTGGCTTTTTTAGAAATTAAATTTTGGTTTTAGTAAAAAAATATTATTAATAAACTATACAACATTATTGCAATAATTTGTTAAAAAAGTTCGGAATGTGTCAAAATACGCCAGGACGATAATAGGCTAGAGCACACAATTAAGAAAAAATGTTATCCTTGTTTTATTTTTAGCCAAAAAATTAGTATATAGCCTAAACAATTAATCAAATATAATGACGGAAATAAAAAGAAAAATTGTTATACTCACAATTACCGAAGCGTGTAATCTTAAGTGTTCATATTGTTTTGAAACAGAAAAAACTGAAAAAGTGATGAATATAGAAGTTGCTAAGGATGCTATTACATATGCGTTTAACAATTCAAGTGGATTTGATGAAATTGAGTTTGATTTATTTGGCGGAGAACCGACCCTATGTAAAGAACTGATTAAAAAAATAGTAGATTGGACTTATCGGCAAAATTTTAAGAAGCCATACTTGTTTTTCCTAGAAACTAACGGCACTCTTGTTCACGGTGATTTTAAAAAATGGTTAATCGACAACAGTCAATTTGTGTATGCAGGACTTAGCCTGGATGGCACGCCAGAAACCCATAATAAAAATAGGAGTAACTCCTATGCTAAAATTGATATAGATTTTTTTTTAAAAAATTATCCTAAGCAATCGATTAGGATGACTGTCTGTAAGGATACGGTTGATAATTTATCAAATGATATTATTCATCTTCATAGATTAGGTTTTCTAGAGGTAGTCGCAACTTTCGCACATGGTGTTGATTGGGAAATAGAGAAGATAAGGGATGTTTTAGATTTGGAATTAATGAGGTTATGCAATTTTTATCTTAAAAATCCTGGCGTAAAAGTATGTTCAATTCTCGATATGAATTTATTTAACATCCAGCACAGAGATAAAAAAATAGGTAAGTGGTGTGGATCAGGCACTTCTATGGTTTCAATAGGAATTGACGGGACGAAGTACCCATGTCATACTTTCCAATCTTGCACTGCAACGGAGGCAAGAGCAACTAAGTTAGGCAAAATTGACTTTGATGCAATTGATGATTTTAGTGATCCAGCTTGTGCAAATTGTATATTGGAACCCATATGTCCAAATTGTTACGGAATGAACTATGTAAAAAATGGCAACATTCTTGCAAGAGATAAACAATTATGCGAAATTGTTAAAATGAGAGCTGTTGCAACATCATATTTGATGGGACAAAAAATTAATAAAAATTTGAAGCAATTTACACCCAGTCGCTTATTTCAAACAATATTGGCAATAAAAAAAATTCAAAATAATTTTGTTGATTAATAATTAATTCAAGTAATAAAAAAATATGAAAAATTTTAAACTGTCTGCGTCGACAACAAAATCTCTTGACAGTAAAATAACTCAACTTTCAAGAGAATATTCACAAAAAGAGTTGAATACCGTGGTTGCTGAGCCTGACACCTTTATGTCCTGTGATTGCGGAGGCGGCTGTAAAGGAGGTTGTACTAATCAATGCGGTGGCTGTGGCAATACTTGCAAGGGGATATTCGCTTAATTCTATATAAATTTTTTAATTAGTCTTAAATTCCAAGTAAAAACAAGACAGTGTTTTTATTATTTTTTTATTTAATTTATTTGAGAATCTTATGTTGAATATTCACGGTGCAGAAGTTATAATGATTGCTTATTAAGACCTGTTAGCTGAAACTTGGGTAAACAAGAAAATAGCCATTATAATATTTTCAGTAACTATTACTAACTTTACACAAAAAAGTTCGGAAGCTATCCCTGTACCCGAGCATATCGCTACAAGAGACTCTTTGATAGATTTTATCAAAGGGTTTTTTGTATGAGATTAGCATTTTTTTGTCCTTTAGCTTGGAGTTCGAAAGTAGAAAATTCATCAATTCCTGCTTTTCAATAGGAAATGCGTTTTCATAAAGAAAACCGGCGTTATTTGAGAGTTCTAAAATTTTTGTGCCTAAAATGTAATAATTGATATTAGCAGTGATATATCGGTCAATTTTTTTGCATAGGTTTTTAATTCCGGCAGTGTATTCGGTGAATTTTTCCTGATAAAATTCCGGCGTGATTATTTTATCCAATCTGTCTTCATATAGAATTTTCATTCTTTCTTCAAGCTTGGTTTTTTTGTCTTCCAGATTTTGCTTTATGACATCCTCTGTATTGCATTTAATGTAAAAAGACTGCTTCAAGCCCTCAGCGATACAGTCTTGCGTTTCCTGGGGGATTTTGAGGCTGTTCAGGCCTGTTTGAATTTGTTTCTTTAAGTCATTTTCGTTGACTAGAATGAACGTAACGTCCAGCTCGTCTATGGTAACGTAGTCCTTGAAGTTGCGGTAAAGCCGATCGGTTTTTTCCACGAGAATAGTGTTAACGTCTTTGTGGCTGTTTAAGTATTCAATCATTTGTCCAAATCCGGTCCGGCCGGCGCTCTTGGCGGTTTCGTCGTCCTCAAATTTTTTAACAACATTAAAATTATTCACTTTGGCGTAATCGGTTAGCAATTTTTTCTGGGCCGGGATTGAGTAGCCTTCTTGTTTTTGTTCTTTGGATGATACGCGGACGTAGATGATTGCCTCCTTCATGTTTTTATTTATAGAAACTCAAAGCTTTTTAGCAGTCTTTCATGCTCTAAGTTTCTATAATATATTGTAAAAAGTAAATCGTCTTTAAAGAAAATCACTTCCTTGTTATAATCATATTTTTCCATATCGCTTTCTTGATAAACAACAATTGCATCCACGCCGTCAACTTTGATTTTTTCGTCTATTACATACCGCAAAAAACGACCCTCAATATCTTTATATCGATGACTTAGTCTTTCGTTTTCTTTTTTCAGCCACTCATCCAAAGTCTTGGTTTCAGGATTTTCGTAAATACTAACATTCATCAGTCCCGGCCCGGTATAGGGTACGGCAAAATTTATTACCTTGCTAATCGTTTTTTCACCCCCGCCGTAATTATCTGAATATTTTATAACAAAATCATCACTAATTTTAAGGCGCAAATTTGAGGGGTAATCCATACTAAAGCCGTATTTATCATCCTGGTATTTTCGCCAAATATCAGCACCGCTGGCAATCCTTTCGCCTCGGCCACCACTTATTCGCATTAACTCAATTACTTCATCCACGTTCTCGCGAAGCATGGCATAACCGCCAGCCTCTTGCGGCAATTCGCCTACAGACACGGCAATAATATGTTTATCGGTTTTGAGTATAGGCCGTTCGTTGGGTAGGCTGAAAATTTTATCCAAACCAAAGTCAGCCGAAAATATTGAGACAGAAAATAACATTTCATTTTCGCCATTTGAATTTTTATAATCAAATTTCACTACTCGTTTATTTTCTTCTTCATGATGTGAAATATCTATTTTACCCCGCCAATTTTCCGGGTATGATATCTCCAAACCGCTTGGCCCGTCATTCCAAAAATACGGCGTACCGTTTATGCAGGCAACTTTTGGCTTGTCATAATTCGGCGCGCCGTCCTTGACCCACTGTCCATTCTCGCAGACCCAGATATTCTTGCTTAGCATTGAGGCAAATATCGCCCCGCCGCCGAACACAAGCAAACACGCCGCCGCAATGATTGCGTATGTTTGTTTGCTTAAATTATTCAGATCAAATTTATGTTTGGGCAGAAATACAAGATTTGCGCCCCTGATAACAATCCCGATAAGCCCGCCCAAAAGATAAATTCCGGCTAAGGCTCCGTGGATAAAAAGTTGGTCTTTATCAGAAAAGGGATTAAAGTGCGGCCATAATGACAAATTCAGATTCTCCAAAATATAGATGTGAAGTTTTATTAAAAAAATAACAAGGAAAGTATAAAAAATTGAACCCGCCAGCACCTTAGGTAAATACTGATAACTTCTATTTTTATTCTGGACCAGGACGGTTAATGCTCCTGCCAAAATCGGCAAGGCTAAAAACGTAACACCGCCCAGCCAATTTGGTTGCAGCAGATTAAGCAAAAAGGTGTAGACGGCAAAACCGATTGCTATCAGGATTGTGTTTAGTATAATTGTTTTTTTCATTATAAAAATATTGGAAACTTGTCAGGGAAAGTGCAAAAAATGATTTTTTCAAATTATCTACCGTACTTTTTCGGAGAAGAACCATAAGTTTTTTACAATTTAAATTATATCATAATTATTGCCGTCATCCTAACATTTTAGTTTGACTTTCTTGCTATTTTTGGTATTATATAATCAACAATTAAATCAACCTAACCCTTGAATTTTTTGTTTGAGGTATGTTTTAAAACCCGAGCAAGCGTAAAGGCAATTTTCAAATTATCAAAAAATATAAAATATGCAGGCGATTATCAAAAATGATAGCAATAAAAATTTATTTCAAGTTAAGTCTGTTCTAAGCAAGCAAATAAAAACAAGTAAAGAATATTGGCAAAAAATTACAGTTATTAAACACCCGTCAATTAAAGGCAAGGAAAAAGAAGCGAAAAAAACGTTAAGCTCGCCGGATATGATAAGAGTCAGCAATTCGGATAAAAAAGTCTTTCTTTATTATAGAAAATATCGCAAAAATTATTTATGCGTTGTTGCTAGACATGAAAATGGCAATGGTTTTATCATAACGGTTTATATAACTAATAAAATTAAAGAGGGAAAACAAATATGGCAAAAGCAAAAGAACAAAAATTAGAAACAGTTAAAATTCATTATGATTCATTGGGCAATACTTTGAATGTTTGGTTTGGCGATCCTAAAAAAGAATTTATTTCCGAAGAAACAGGCGATGAGGTTGTTTTGAATAAAGACAAAAAAGGCAAAGTAATCGGATTTGAAAAATTAAATTTTTTTAAACACGGCAACGCCGTTGTTAAATCATTGCCTGTAGAGGTGTTTTTGCAGTAATTGTTAAAATAAATCTATTAACCTAACCCTTGAATTTTTTGTTTGAGGTATGGTTAAAATCCACATACATAAAGGCGGTCTTCTGATCGGTACTATGTATGTGGTCTTTGCCCGAAAGGGCATTGGGTGATCCGAAAGGGTCGCCGCCGACGGGAGACCTTTTTTGTAGAAATTATTATTAATTACAAGTTTATTTTTAAGTAAAAATTTATATGATTATAACAAAACCAGCAGTAAAAATTCAACAATGTAATTTAACAATTTTTTCAACAAGATTTTTAGTTTCAGATTTATTGGAGCATAATTTTTATCAAATAGATAGACTTGGATCCGCAGGTAATGAAACTAGCGGTTACCAAAGACTTTTAAATCCAGCTCGTGCTAAAAAATTTGCAGAATATTTAATCCAAGCAGCAAGAGAAAATGAAGATGCATTTTTACCAACGTCAATTTTTTTGGCAACTGATAAAAATATTAGTTACGATGAAAAAACAAACACTATTTCTTTTGATATCTCAGAAGTTGGTCCATTTAGTGTTGTGGATGGGCAACATAGAATAGAAGGATTAAAAATAGCAGCGCAAGAAGTCCCAGCATTTAGAAATTTTCAGATTTCAGCTAATATTGCTGTTAATCTTGATAAAATTAGCCAAATGTGTCATTTTTTAATAGTAAATTCAACTCAAAAATCAGTTGATAAGGCAATTGAACAAGAAATACATTCTGAACTAACAAAGATGGTTGATCTTGAAAACACCCCCACGCTTCCCAAATGGATCGAGAGGCAGGTTAGAAAAGGAGAAGACAGAGACGCTCTAGTAATTGCTAGATATTTAAATAATAAGATGGATTCGCCTTGGTATAAAAAAATACAAATGGCTAATGAGCAAAGAACAAATAGAAATACGATAAATCAAGGTAGTTTTGTTAGTTCTATTAAAAAATTTATTTTGAGTGCTAATAATCCGCTTTCAGTAGAGTTAGATACCGAGAGAAGAAATATAAAATTAAAAAATTATTGGCGAGCCATATCTAATATTTTAAACAAAGAAAAATTATTGGAAAATTCCGCTCTATATAAGACAATAGGGTTTGATTTATTTAATCAAATTACCCCAACTGTATTTACGCAACTCAATGTTAATGGTAATTTTGAGGTGAATACAATTAAAACATTATTAAGAGAAGCATTTCAGGAATTAGATCCTAGTTATAATGAAGTGGCTAACACTAATTTTTGGAAGATAGGCAGTGGCGCATCAGGATTAAATCAATCAGCTATAAGGAAGTATGCCACTGAATTAAATAAATCGATTAATATTGCTAGAAGTAGAAATATTGATACAGTGTTATGAATTTAAAGTTTCTTAATCCTCAAATTGAATATCATATTGAATTTAATTATGCTAAAGCAAAATATGTGCCAATTTTTTGCGGTTGCTATGTGTTGAGCAATTATAATAATGATATTTTGTATATAGGAAAAACCAACAATCTTCAGCGAAGATTTAAACAGCACCTTGAAGATTTTGAAAAAGTGTCTTTAACAAGAGATGGGATAGCATATTGGTTTTCACACAGAAGATGTGTAGATGAATATGAGTTATCGAGACTTGAGAGAGGATGGTTAAACCATTACGAGTTAGGAGAGTCTAGTTTACCGTTGTTAAATAAAATTCATGCTGGATGTTGAGCAAAACGGCGAAGCATATTATATTTATCCAGATAATCTAAAAGGCTATTATCTTAACAGACCGGATGACGCGTTTAAAATTATGCGGGAACTCGGGCTTGGGATTACAAATAGCGATATAAGAAAAATTGATGTTGGGGAGATTGAATAAAATTAATAATGTCAGGAACAGGCGATGAACCCTGCGCCAATCCGGATAGTGAATCGTCAGAGATAGTTTTAAAGTTTTTTCAAAAATTAATAATGAATTGTATCAGACTATTGTTATGGCTGCGCATAAGCCGGAGGATAAAAAATATGTTAAGAGAGTTATTAAATAGTAAAGAAGAAAATATTAGAAATTAATTTAACTTTTTACACTAACCTCACATAAAAAAGTTCGGAAGCTGTTTCTGTACGCGAGCAAATTTTTTTTCAAAAAAATATCACTAATATTAGTAAAATATTATGGTGTTTTTTTTGTGGAGGAGTGAGGGGCTCGAACTTTTTATGATATTTTTGAATAGAATTCAAGTATAATTGATAAAAATAACTCTGAGTGCTAGAATAAAATTAATAAAGATAATTTTAACAAAATAATTAATTTTAGCAAAAAAATGCAGCCGGGAACAATAGAAAAATTTATATCATATTACTTGGAAAATAAAAAATTCCAGGAAGAAATTGAGCGCGCGAAAAAAGAATTTTTTAATTCTCCTAAAGACGGGATAGTAATATCAGTTAATGAAAAATATGAGCCGTATTTTATGGAATGGCTGGTTTTTGATTTTCGGCTTAAAAATGGCAAGAGTCTGGTTGAAGATTATTATGACCGCAATCCGCGCAAGCGGCCACTTTACGAAATGCAGGTTTATCGGGATCTGCAGGATAATGTCTATGGCATGGTTGAGGTGCAAAAGGTCTATCCGGGCAAGGGGCTTGATCTGTTAATGCTCCATACCGGTCAGAAATACCACGTGCATGAACATAGCGCGACCTTTGACTTAAAAAAGAATAATGTGATTTTTGCCAGGATCGCAAAAATCGGCGATTATTATGAACTGGCAGGCGCTAATTCTTTTATTATTCCCGTCCATATGGACAGTCGGACCAAAAAACATTTAATTGAAAAAAATAAAAAGTTTACGCCCAAGGATGCGGCTGAGTTTATAAAAGAAGACAAGGGATTGGAGCCACTGCCTGATGTTGAGAATATCGGTAAAATAAAAGCTGATTTTGACTATTTGCTGGACGATTTTGGAATAGGCGGCATGCTTAGTGCCGGCTTGGTCCAAAAATGGCTTAAAGAAATCGATTTTAAGCGTAAAGATTTGCCACTTATCGATATTATAGTCGGACTTACTGAACGCTGGCCGGTAGAAGATCAGATGGATAATTTACTTAATTTAGTTACCGCGCTGGCTAACCAATCTCCGCAAAGGAAATTAAAAGGCAAATCGCCGCAGGAAATGCTTGAAAAGCATAGTCATGAATTCGGATCCAAGGGGTTTGAATCGTCTATCAGACGGATCGGCGGAGAATGGCCGAATTATGCCAATAAAGCTACCAGTTGTTTAAAGGATTTTAAAATGCCAAAAGCTTTGGATTATTATGAAAAAACTTTTAAAACTCTACTCAAAGAGGAAAGCACCGGGCGCTATATTTTCAGCGTTTTTGCCAATGCCGGCGTTTGTTATCTGCATTTTGGCAGTGAGTATATGGCCCGCAAGCTGTTGGATATTTCATTGGAGTTGAATCAAAATTACGCGTTCGGCAAAAAGATACTGAAAGAGATGGACAGCAAAAAAGGAACAGAGCAGCTTGCTTTAGCTATCCGCTTCGCTCTTGAAAGAGCGCGAACCAAAGAACTGAAAATTTTTTGGAAAAAGGCGAAAAATTTTTCTGACGCAAAACTGCGCCGGGCTTATTACGATATATCCCTGGCTGACTACGAAGCGATGTGGAAAAACGATCCGGCAAAGAAATATTATGACTTCCTTAAGCAGCTGGAGATTGATTTTAGCGGAGTATAACGGATGCACAAAATTTAAGATAGTAAATTCTTTTTAAAATTATAATAAAAAAAATATGCGTGCGCCAAGCTAAGCTCTATTTAT
>JAGLPO010000109.1 GCA_023137275.1 Candidatus Parcubacteria bacterium
TCGTTTATACGCCCCCATATTTAGTTAATTTCCTTATTGATGAGCAGATGCCTCTTTCAGACTTTAATAAGACTGATTTCAAGGTTATTGATCCGGCCTGCGGGTCCGGTGTTTTTCTGGTTGCTGCGTTTCGGAGAATGATACACTGGTGGAGAATTCGAAATAATTGGAAAAAACCGGATGCTAACGATCTGAATAAATTAAAAAAGATTCTCAAAAACAATATCTTTGGCGTTGATATGTATGAAGAAGCTGTGCGCCTGACATTTTTCAGTTTGAGCCTGGCCTTGCTGGACGAGCTGTCACCAAAAGTGATATGGGAAAATCTGAAATTTGACAACCTGCTGGAAAGCAACCTTATAAGTGAAGATTTTTTTAAATTAATAAATGATAATTTTTTCCAATCTGATTTTGACCTTGTGATTGGAAATCCACCTTTTGAGCCTAAATTAACTACTCCTGATGCAGAAAGGATTGAAAAACGAAAAATAAGGGAACGGCCAAAACTGCCTGATAATCAGATTGCCCTTCTGTTTCTTGAACAGGCCATTAATCTGTGTAAAGAAGGTGCCGATCTTTGCATGATCACTCCTTCCGGACCGTTTCTTTACAACAGCAATTCCAAGGAATTCAGAACATATTTTTTAAGCGCTTATCATGTGCCTCAAATAATCGACTTTACATTTTTAAGTGCAATGCTTTTTGAAAGTGTAAATGTTGCCGTAGCAGTTGTATTTGCAAAAAAACGGGAACCTATAAAAGATAATCTGCTTCACGTAACAGTCAGAAGGACAAAGCCTGCCAAAGAAAAGCTCTATTTTGAACTGGACTACTATGATTTTCATAGAATATCCCACCAGGAGGCATTAGAAAACAGGCTTGTCTGGAAAGCAAACTTGCTAGGAGGCGGAAGGTTAAAGCACCTTATGGCAAGATTTGCGCTCCTGAGAACCTTAGGCGATTATTTAAAGGAAGCAGTGAACACTAATGACTGGAAAATTGCAGAAGGATTCATCGTCGGCAACAAGAATGAAATAGATAAGCTTGTAAGGCTTAAAGAAAATACAGAAAAATTATCACAAAAAGAGAAAGAAGAATTAGATAAGTTCGAAAAAAAATATAAAAAAGCAGACTATCTTACCGGAAAAGATACATTACCCACTGAGGCGCTTACCGAAGAAGGGATTGTTGAGGCTGAAATTCACACTTTAAGAGAAGAATATTTTGAACGAACTAGGCAAAGAAATAAGCTAATTTTTAAAGGCCCACATCTGCTAATCAAAGAAGGAGTGGCTAAAAACTCAATTCCAATAGCTTTTAAAAATGATGACCTTTCTTTTAAACGCCGCATTATAGGTATTTATACTCCTGAAAAACAAATCGATGAATTATTAGAGATTGAAAAGCGAATAAAAAACAATAGAACTTATCTCTTTTATGTAGCCGGATTCAGCGGACAATACATGATCGGCAGAGCAACGGCTATTTTAAAAAAAGATATTGAGAACTTGCCTTACCCTGAAGATGAAAAAAAGCTTGAGCTTGCTGAAATTGAACAAATACTGGTAGATGACGTGCTGGATTATATGCTCGATTTCCGGAAAAAAGGTGAAACGTCTGTTGCTGAAAAACCTGTTGATGATTATCAGTTACATCAATTTTCAGAGATATATTGCCGAGTTTTAAATTCCGTATATAAAGAGTTCAAACCACACAAACCGCTGAAAACCAGCTCATTTATATGTTTCCCGTTTTACTACAAGGATAAACCTCAAATTAAAACAGAAAATCCGGAGGAACTTGAAGCAGCTTTATATGAGCTAATCCAAAACAATACCAGCACGAATTCAAGAATTGTTAGAATGTTGAGAATATACGAAAAAAATACGATCTATCTGATCAAACCCAAACAGACACGCTACTGGCTGAGATCTATTGCAATTCGCGATGCCGATGAAACGTTTGCCGATCTGGTTGCTCAAGGATATTAATCAATGCTCGCCGATACTTATCAAGCCATAACTTCAGGAAAAATTAAAGGGCCTGAAACAGACGCTCCCATCATTACTGTCGTGAGTTGTGTGGAGCGGATTTTGATTACCTTTTCAGAGCAGTACGCAGACTCGAATATAAAAAATGAAAAAGGGCTAACTCAGAAACTCATCCACCTACTAACCGTTCATGCATCAAAAAAGTACTATCCATTCTATTTTCAAAAGGAATATATGGAAGATCCTGAACGAGGCGACAGTCCTCAAGTTGACATCGGGGTCATCAGCACCAGTAAAGAAGGCATTGTAATCGGCGTAAAACCCTATGAGGGCGAATCCTTTTTTTCAATAGAGGCAAAAAGGTTAGCCGAATTAGGTTCAAAGAGAGCAAAGGAATATTTGGTGGGAAGAACTGAAAAAAACAAATATATCAGTTGTGGCGGTGTGGAACGTTTTAAGCAGGGGATACACGGCAGAGGTCTTCCATATGGGGCAATTATCGGTTTTGTTCAGGAATATGATTTTGACTACTGGTATGGTCTTCTTAATTCATGGATTGAAGATTTGATACATAAAAATATATATTCCCCAGCAATTTGGCATATAAGAGACAAGCTGAAAAAAGATTATATCAGATCAACCACCGCAAAGTTTATTTCAATAACCTCCCGAAAAAATGATTTTATTACGCTGTTTCATCTGTGGGCAAGATTAAATTAACGGGTAAAACGTGCCGGAAAAAATTCAGACCAATTTTTTCGACTTTTAATACAACGTACTTCTGATCCGATTTGTTTAATGGAGTCACCCATTAGATGCGACATGGCAAGGTCGCGCAAACTTGCAGGAGGCCTGCATAGGTAGCCGTTTCGCTATTATCACGACAAAATTTATTAAGAGGCAAAAAACTTTGCTCATGTAGAAACATTAATAAATTTTTCCCATCCCCTTATACAGCTCTTTCGCATTATAAGAACTCCGGACAAACGGCCCGCTGGCAACTTCGGAAAAGC
>JAGLPO010000011.1 GCA_023137275.1 Candidatus Parcubacteria bacterium
TATTCCCGACTACTGTTAGTGCCCTTTGGGCACAAGGTACTCTTTAAGGTATAACTTGATGAATAAATATAAATTAGTATATATAATATTGATCTCCACTATTTTCGGGCTGGCCGGCGGCGCGGTCGGAGCGCTGATGGCCCGGGTTTATCTTCTGGAAGACGAGTTTAATATTCCTTTGTTCGGAGAAATTAACGTATCAAATCAAGGGGGCTATGGCTCTAGTTTAATTATCCAGGGAGCGAAAAAGGTGGTGGTTGAGCAAAATACAAAAGTAGCGGATACTGTCGTAGCGGTCAAGAGCGGTTTGGTCGGGATTTTCCCGCGGATCGCCACCAGCAGTATTAACGCGGCGGCCGGCACCAGCACCCCTTTTGATGTTAGTGATTATTATCAGCTAAATAACGAAAGCGGCCAGGGGTTTATTATTACCAGCGATGGCTGGATAATGAGCTCTTATATCCCGTTGGAATATAAAAATTTACCCAAAGATGAAAAGGCCAGAGCCAAGGCTATAAGCAAGATAGCGGACAGTTATGTAATAATTGATTCCGAAGCCAAAGTCCATCTGATTAATAATATAGTAGTGGATGAGCTTACCCGGGTTAGTTTTTATCAAATTAAAGCTAATGATTTGCCGGTAAAGAAGTTTAATTTGGATCCGGATACGGCGAGCCAGCTGGTGTTAGCGGTTAGTTGGGATAATTATAGCTGGCTAACCACATTGATCGGACAGAAAGAACTGGTTGAAACGCAGCTTAAGTCAAGCGACCAATATTTATCCGCGCTGATTCCGGAACAGGCAGTGCCAAAACAGTTTGTGGGTTCATTTGTGTTTAATTTAAGCAGCGAGCTATTGGCCTTTATTAATGACAAGGGACAGTTGATGCCGGTTGGCAATTATTTATCCTGTATTAACTGCCTTTTAAGCGAAAAGGAAATAAAACGGCCGGTTCTGGGAGTAAACTATATTAATCTGAGCCAATTGGCAAAAGAAGATCAAGCAAGTAAAATGTTTGGCGCCTTGATTACGGCTGACACCAAGGGCGTAGCCGTTTTGGAAGATTCTCCGGCCGAGCGCGTTGGCTTAAGGGCGGGGGATACGATTATTTCGGTTAATAATATTGAACTTAAAAACGGCAATACTCTAAATAAGATAATCAGCCGCTTTTCCCCAGGGGATGAGATTGATATTATTTATTTACGCGATAATCAGCGCCACAGCGTGAGTATTGTATTGGCAGGGGAATAGGTATTAACTTTTAACAATTAACCGTTAACAGTTAACCATGTGATTTTGTTGTCAGGCTAATAACAAAGGATTTTGAGGCTTAAGAGCCTTTTTTTATTTGACCAAAATAATATTGAATTTTTAATTCAACGTCAGTGGTTTTGATGCTTTCCAAAGAATTTCAAATTGACTTTTCATCATTTCGGCTAATTCATGGCTTTCTATCATAAAACCAAAATTTTCTTTTTCAGAAGAAGCAAATCTTACCGTATTTTTGTAAAGAGAATATCCT
Organism: Candidatus Parcubacteria bacterium; assembly: GCA_023137275.1. Taxonomy (GTDB): domain Bacteria; phylum Patescibacteriota; class Patescibacteriia; order Patescibacteriales; family UBA12075; genus JAGLNE01. Next base: position 1,524 of record JAGLPO010000011.1, read on the forward strand.
AACGAAAAATTTGCATTTGCGGGCGCAAGACGAACTTCTCGTTTAAATTTTTCTCCAACCTCTAAAAAAGGATATTTTTTTGTTGTGGAAATTTGTTTTTGCGGCCAAATAACTTTTAGATGTATGTTATTTTTTATTCTTCTTTCATGAAATTCCCGCAGAAACTCCGAACTTAAAAATTTGACCATTTCTACGGCAGGCCAATAAGCAAAAACAGTCATATCATTATAAAGCAGCATATCTTTTGTCATTTGCTGCAAAGCCTTTTTTCCTTCAAACAATTGAAGGCGAGGGTTAATGTTTTTTCTATGTTCGAAATAAACATTTTCTATCTCCTCTAATTCTTTTTTTGCCTGGTAAACTCCTTCCTGTTTTTCATTAAGGAGTTGTTTAATTTTAGCAGGGTGTTGTGTGGCAAAAATCTTTACGCCGCTTTTTATTGTTTGATAAACCAGCCCCTTTTGTATTAATTTATCAGCTAAATCGTAAACCGCGGGTCGGCTAATATCCACTATTTTGGCTAATTCGCCGGCGCTCAATCCTTCTTTAGAAAAAAGTTTTTCAAAAATCGTTATTTCAATATCTCGGAGGTTAAATAAAGACAATAGATGTTTTGTTTCCATAATTTGTATTTATAGTTGTCAGATTATTACGACATACTTTACAGTATTATTTATTTTTCCTATTCTGTCAATATAAGCCAATAATTATTATTCACTAAAAATTTATGTTAACAAGAACAAAAATAGGTATTATCGGAGTTTTTGCACTCTTGATAATTTTTGTTGGATTTTTATCTTTTAATAAAAATGATAAAAATTTATCATCAGTTAGCACAGAAACTAAAACTGTAAAAATAGGATATCTTCCAATATCCGCGAACCTTCATTTATTTGCCGCCCTAAAAGAAGGATATTTTGAACATGAGGGAGTAAGCGTTGAAGCTATTAAATTTCAAAATCCCAATGTTGCTATGGACGCGGTATTATCCGGGCAAATTGACGGAATGGGAGTTGCCGGCTATGGTCTTATATTTCCACCATATTCAAAAGATACCACTCAATTGAAAACTTTTTTGTCTCTTGAAGAAAATGAGGATAATTATAACATGCGATTATTGGTATTAAAAGATTCAGATATTAAAGAAGTAAAAGATTTGGAGGGCAAAAAAATAGGCACTTATGTTGGCCTGCCTTTGCTGATAAATGCAAAGCTACTTATGAAAGAACTGGGTCTGGAAAACAAGGTTGAATATATTCAAGTTAAAACTGCTTTGCAAAATGACGCGTTTGTTAGCGGTCAGTTTGACGCGCTTCTTTCCATAGAGCCATACCCTACAATTGCCCTTAATAATGATATTGCAAGAATTCTTGTTGATAAGCCAAGAATAAAATATCTTTCAAATCCTTATCCGGCCGCGGCCGCGGTATTTTCAACAAAATTTTTGCAAGAATCTCCGGAATTGGCTAAAAAAGTTATTAGGGCTTATGAATCGGCAATTGAGCTTATGAGAAAAGACAGCGTTAGGGCAAGATTATCTTTAGTGGATTTTACTCCGCTTAAACCGGCAATCGCGCAAGAGACACTTCTTTATCATTGGAGAAAGGTTGATGAAGTGGAGAAAGATGTAATTCAAAAGAATGCTGATATGTTTTTTGAAGCAGGGCTTTTGAAAAACAAAATCAACGTAGATAATTTAATCGGCGATTGGAATGATGTTAACGGTAAATAATATAGAGAAAAGTTTTTTTGGATCTGGAAAATTGCAGTTGGCCGTTATAGATAAAATATCTTTCACAGTTAAAAGTGGAAAAATTACCGCGATCTTTGGGCCAAACGGATGTGGAAAAACAACTCTATTAAAAATAATTGCCGGTTTGATCTCATCAGACAAAGGAAGTATTGAATTAAATAATAAATCCAGTGAAAAAAATAAAATTGGATTTGTTTTTCAAAATTATAGTTCTTCTCTTTTTCCCTGGTGGAAAGTTTGGGAAAATATAGGCTTAAATCTCAAAATTAAAGGGATTTTATCGGTAGACATAAAAAGGCAAGTTGAAAATTTACTTGTAAAAACCGGCATTGCTTTGCCTTTGGAAAATTATCCCTATGTCCTAAGCGGCGGGCAGCAGCAATTATGCGCTATTTTAAGGGAATTGATTAATTCTCCGGCTTTGCTTTTACTAGACGAACCCTTTGCTTCTTTGGATTATCACAATCGTATTTTATTTGAGGAAAAATTTTTGCAATTAATTCATCCTCAGAATATTCCGACAATAATTATTTCTCATGATGTAGAAGAATCAATTTATTTGGCTGACGAAGTGATCGTTGTTTCGGCGCGACCAGCTTCCATATTGAAAAAAGTTAAAATAACCCTTCCAAGACCAAGAAAAAATTTCATGCGGATAAGTAAAGAATTTACTAATTTACGAAATGAAATATTAAAACATGTTGCGGTTAAATAATACATTTTTTAATCCTTTAATATTTATAGGGCCTATTTTATTTTTAATTATTTGGTTTCTGGTTGTTTATTTTGAAATAGTAAATCCTGTTCTTTTTCCTTCCCCCGCGCGAGTTATTGTCAGTATAAGTGAAATGGTTTTTACCGGTGAAATATTCTTTGATATATTCAGCACTCTTTACAGGGCAAGCACGGGGTATATGTTGGGAATTTTTTTCGGCACTATTTTAGGCATAACCGCGGGAATTTTTGTATCTTTTCATAAATCTATAGAATTTTTAATTGATTTTGGCCGCAGTATCCCGGTAATAACTCTTTATCCTTTATTTATGGTTTTGTTTGGCGTTGGTGATATTTCTCGTATGGCAATAGCGGCATACAGCACCGGAATAATTGTGCTTATTAATACGCTGTATGGCGTTAAAAATGTAAGAGCAACAAGAAAAATGGTTCTTAAATTAAGAAAGTGCGGCTTTTTTAAAATATTAAAGTGGGTGATTTTCCCGGAAGCATTGCCTCAAATTATAGTAGGTTATCGCATTGGCATATCCTGGGCTTATTTATTGGTGATTGTTACTGAAATGTTTATAAGCGCGCCAACCGGACTGGGTGTTAGGATCATAGATTCGTATACTTCTTATGAAACCGGAATACTGTATGGAACTATCCTGATAGCAGGTACCATAGGATATTTACTTAACAAGTTTTTTGTTTTAGCAGAACAAAAAATTGTACATTGGGCAGATAAGTAAAACAACATTTTGAAAATTAATGCGAAGCGCCCCCCGTCTGGTCGGTTCGTCGTTCATTGATATTTTGTACAATATGCTCCGCTCCGTTTCCTTCCGCCCACTTCGCATTAAGCGCGCATATTAGATGAAATAAAAAATCAAGCCTTAAATAAGCTTGGTTTTTATGTTATTTTAGCTAATAAAATAATGTGGATAATTTTAATTGTGCAAGTCCACGAACATAATTGA
>JAGLPO010000110.1 GCA_023137275.1 Candidatus Parcubacteria bacterium
TTTATTTCTTAACATTTAATGGTTTGCGCCGAGTTGAGCTGTGCTCTCCCGGCCATTAGGATTTTTACTGACAAAAATGAAGAATATTTCCATAGAAATCTATAAACAAATCCAGGAAGCCATTTGCAGACCGGAGGGAACAGTATCCTTCAAGTATACATGCAAAGAGCTTTTCGATCCCACAGTTGAAGGAGGCCTTATAATTGACGTCCCTTCGAGTGGACATGTTTTCAGGATCGAAAGGGATCAAAACCTTTTACTTCATTTCTTCCATTCCTCTCCAGGTACAGGTACAAGAGTTGCATCAATCGATTTAAAGAAAGTACCCTCATCAGACACCGTTTTTTTGGCATTTACTTGGTCACCAAAAGAAATCAATTTCCATTTGGGGCTTCAAGTTCCAAGGAGTAAATTGATCAGTTCTAAAGGTGTTGTATCAAAACGACAACTGAGGGTCGGAAATAACGGCGCCATCTACGAAATTGGCGGTCCCGGAATAGAGATAATGGGTACAACCGTTTACGAAGGGGGGAAACCTGTTTTGCAACTCACAGCAATTGATGCGTGGAAAGAGACTATTAAGGCAACTGAGATTTTAGGGACTGGTCAATCTGATCAAGGTTATATTTTTGAAACAGCGGTAACCAACTTGACATTAGCGGTATTGGTTACAGGATTTGAAGCTTTTACTAAAAAAAGATTTTTAGAGATAGAGCAAGAAGGAATCATTCCCGATATCAATGCGTTGCTATCACTTTTCCCACGCAAAGAAAGGGAGTCTGGTATAACAGAAATTTTGAAGTCTGAAGCTAAAGACGAACAAAAGACTATTCTTCAGCTTATAGTTGAACGAAAGCCCCTCAATTTTCAAAATTATCAGGAATGCAAACGAGCATAGAATAAAGCATATCAAGTCAAATTCGGTGATCTTAAGCTACAGCCATCAACCATTGAAAAAATAAAAAAAGTTATCACTTATCGACACAGAATAATTCATGTTCCCGCATTAATAGGTTTGTTGAACCAACCGAATGTTCCTCCAGAGGAACCGGTTTTCCCTAAAAAGGAATTTGCCAAAGAGGCGATAAAGGAATTTGATTTTTTTATAGAAAAGTTGCACGAGGCAACACTAAAGTTGCGGAGGAAAGATTAATCTGAACCATATAACCTCGCAGTTCACAGAACCGCTCGTACCTTGTGGCCTGTAACCTCGGGGGTTGGGGCTCATGATTGACTATAATTAGGTTGAATAAATGAAGAACAACGATACCAACAAGAATTCATATCAATATAAAGAACCGCCTTCTCTAATCTCTGATGATCTTTTGAAGGAAAATTATGATAAACATGTAATTAACGCAAAGGAAACTCTGACGGAAGCCAAGCAGGCTATGGAGGCCGTGATCGTTAAGGATCCGTTAAAAAACCTCCGCAAAAGCATGAAAACCCTGTATATCAATCCACTCGAAGATCTTCGTAAAAGCATAAAAACCTTATATGTTAATCCACTCATAAACCTCCGCAAAAGCATGAAAGCCTTGTATATAAATCCACTCGAAGATCTCCGTAAGAGCATAAAGGTCTTGTATGTAGATCCACTCGAAGATCTCCGTAAGAGTATGAAGGCCCTGTATATCAATCCACTCGAAGATCTTCGTAAAAGCATAAAGACCTTATATATTGAAAATCCGCTCAATGAATTTCGTAAAACGATACTAAAATATGGCCAAATCACAGATGCATATAAAAGTATTTTTACAAATAGTATTCCTGCGAATAATTTCGAAGAAGCATATCGGGAGGTATTATCTAGTTTCATAGCGGCAAAAGGAACGGGTGAACGTGATACAACCGAGGCGGCCTTTCAAGTTGCTAAAGAAATAAATTTTGAAACAAAAACATTTTCACCAAGCAGATTAAGCGTTGAGTTTTATATAACTTTGTTAATTTCATTAATATTTTTTTTGTACTCATTGACCTTATCAGAACAATCTGAATTAAGACTTTCAGAATTAATAATTGAGACACAAACAAATATTATCGAGCGATTAAACGATATCACAGCAGAGACAGAGATCCAAGGAACCTATTACGTTGTCGAGAGGGCCGTAAATCTAAGAACAAAACCGACGACAAAAAAATCAGAAGTTTTAACCGTTCTTTATCCAAACCAAAAGCTTCGTTTAGTTGAAAGAAAGGGGAAATGGATAATGGTTGAATATTATAATCACATACTTGACATTCACAAAAATGGCTGGTGTTACAAAAAGTATTTAAAAATAATAAAATAAGCCCCAACAACGGGTTGTGCTGAATCTGTGGGGCATAGCGGCTTTGCAAGAAATCCAATTATAGTGTTTCGATATTTCACCGTTTTTAAAAAAGTTTTTCACCCCACCGGCAAGTAAGCCCGGGCATATATTTTTTGAACACTCACATGGAGGCTCTGGTGTCAAATCTTGAGGGGCTGTTGCCCCAATCCAAATTTGATAAAACGGATCTTCCCTCAAGGGATTGCAAAAATCGCAATAGTTTCAAA
>JAGLPO010000111.1 GCA_023137275.1 Candidatus Parcubacteria bacterium
AAAAACCGCTTGACCGCGGCCCGTGGTTAAGCGGCGGGAAACGCTTATCGTCCGTCTCCAACGGGCGAAACTTAAGCGGTTTGCCGCGCAAGTTGAACAATTCCGCCTCGATAAGCAAGGCTTTTTGAAAAAGAGCAGAGCAATTTTTTAAAAAGATGCGAGCGTTCGAGTTTCTATGGAAACCGAAGAGATTAACGTTTAAAGGAAGAAATCAGTAGTCTGTAGTCAGACTTTGCTTGCAAAAAGCTTTAGCCGCAGAGGTCAACGAATGTTGACAGTGAAGCAAAGCGGTAATGAGGGGGGAGGCAAGGCGAAGAAATGTTTTTAGACAGGATAACAGGATAAACATGATATTTTTTTATTATCCAGTAAATCAGAAAAATCATTGCGGCATAGATTTGTTTTAGTAGTCGAGAGTGCAGCTTGCACCGCGACAAATATCTTTGCCAGCACTAAAGATTATAGCCCGATTTATCGTACAGTGCCGGAGCAGGCTGCTCACGGCACTACTTTAAGCCACTTTTCAAAATGAAATTTTTTGAAAAAGAACTTTGAAACAAAACGTAAATTAAGCTTTGTCAGAGGATTTTGATTAACAAGATTTTTATTTTATCCTGTATTATCCTGTTTATCCCGTCAAAATAACAAATTCCAATACTATTAAATTACCTGATTTCTCTAAATAATGGAAACTGAAAACCCGAACGAAGAAAATTGGATAGATACTTTACTAAGTTTGTTGCCCGATAAATCTGAAAAAATTAAAGGCTTGAATCTCCCTCGAATTGAAAAGGAGTAATAGAGGAGAAAAATAACAGGAGATTCAAGCAGAGTAAAATTAATTTGAAGCATAAATACAGCGTTTTCCTAACGCCTTCTTCGAAATCTTCTCTTTAGAGCCGCTTTGGTTCTTGTATATCTGTTTCTAGTTCTATTTTTCGCAGACTGGTATGTTCTTTTTCTCGTTTGATTAAGTCGGTTTTTGGCGGCAGCTTTGGCTCTTTTATATCTATTGCTTTTAGTTCTATTTTTTACTGTCCGATATACTTTTCTTGCGCGACTAAACCGAGCTTTTACGGCAACTTTGGTTTTTGCATATCTGCTTTTAGTTTTATTCTTCACTGATTGGTATGTTCTTCTTGTTTTTTGTACGGTTTGATCAACTCGATTTTTAGCGGCAAAATAACTTCCCGCAGCACCAGCATATAATCTTTCTTTTACACTTGCATTTTTACTGGTAATAACCCCAGCCATGCCATAAATCAGTTTTTTATCTGCCTTTTGTACATCTTTATTTCCCATACCAGGAATATATTTTGTCGCCCTCCCCTGTAAATAGCCTTTGGATTTATCATGTTCCTTACAGACAGCATTTAATTGACGTAATTTAGATTTTCCATTAATGTTTCCAAGACCGCAGTGCGTTGTTCCAGGAATCAATATTGGCACATATATTTTCTTTTTAGATTCTTTTTTTACTACGCCGGCGAAAGAGCTACTTAGCCCTAACAACATTACAAAACATAAAAAATAGCGCATTGTATTTTTCCTTGTTTAAAAGATTATAGACTATTCACGGTTGTAAGTTTTCAGAATTGGAATTATCATTTGTAGACGATCCTTTGAGCGCTGTCCCAATTGCATATCCTACTTCGTATGGCAAATCATATGTCATACAACCTGAAATGGAGAGCAAAAAAAACAAACTCAACAATAGTATTATTAGCTTGTAAAACCTCATAAATCACTTCCTCCTTTTTTTTATTTCCAGCAATGAAGTCCTTGTTCAAGATTGATAAGTCTGCTTTCTTTTCCCAGAAGCCTGTTCAAGGTGGTTACGGCTTTTGGCGTGAATGCAGCCTTGTCAGGATATGACAATATATAGTAAACACAATTTTCAATTATTTTTTCCATATCCCTTTTCTTTCTAGCTTTTTCAATTTTATGTATAAACCGTTTCCCATGCTGACTCATTACAGTTTTCAAATAAGTATTTATCTTGTCCGAAGCATTAAACAACGTCGCAACGGCAAATTCGTCTTGATTGGGAAGCACAAGAGGATCGTTTGGAATATTTCTACGAGGATTTCCTTCAATATATCTGTCGCTTGCCGTATGAAGACCTGAAATCATTCTAGAACCAAGTTCATTACGACTTGCCACATCAAATGCCTTGAAAGAACATAACAATCGACTTGTCGCCTGTACCATATAAATGGGGTAGGTTACTGTAAATCGATTTGGAACTTCTACTTGATAAGGTGTATTCGATAATATTGTTTGAGCTGTCATCAACTCTGTTTCTGCTCTGGCTACTTTCTGCCTGCTTACTCCAGCACTTATTGTATTGCTCGTTCTGCTGAGTGCATTCATTGCTCCCATTAATCCGCCACTTGGGGGAGTAAACGCAGACATAGTAGCCATGCTCTGAGAAAAACTAAGCTCTCTTCGTGCTTCTTTTACCATTTTTAAAGCATACAGTACATTTTGCTTTGCTTTTTCATAATCAGGATTATACACCAACCTTGTGCCCTCGATATAATTGGCTGTACCACTGGTTTCTGTTTTGTCTGAAGTGAGGGCATAATTATCTAACGAGGATATAATTAGTCCATCAATGTCATTTAACACATCCAAATGGTCATTACTTTCAAGCCATTGTTTGAAATTAAAATTCTTTTCAGGAATAATCTTTCCGAGTTTCGGTGAACTAATTATTTCCACATTCTTGGAACACAGTTTCTGGGCTTTCTTTATGGTTGATTGAATGAGTTTGTCATTCAAGCCATTAAAACCTTTTTG
>JAGLPO010000112.1 GCA_023137275.1 Candidatus Parcubacteria bacterium
AGCAAAAATTTTTTAAGAAAAATTTCCACAAAATTTAAAAATTTATGCCTAAACTGGTGTTTGGCGACAGCCCCAATAAAATAAAACAAGGGAAGATTAGGTTTTATTTTAATCTTCCCTGTCAGATGTTTTGGTGCTCGCAAGGTGAGCAATTAAGGCGGCCGCCATAATTTATGGCCTGGCGATTGCATTCTTTAAAATAAAGACAATATTTGTCTATAGCCCTTTCCCCGCCCGCTAATATGATGACTGGATTTAATTCCTGTTTATCCTCTGAAATAAAGTTAAAAGTTATTTTTGTTTTTGATTTAACCTTTATTTTTGGTTTACGATTGGCCATGATTTCCTTTGCTAAGGAAAATATTTCAGAATCAAATTCTCTTTCAAGATTTTTAATTTTTTGGCCATAGCCATCACCGTAGCGTTTCACTAACTCCTTTATTTTATCTACAATGCCATCCGCAAGCCCTGTTAATTCCTGCTTGGAAAAAAATACTGATGAGATTCTTTGTTTAATGAATTTTCTTAATTCTTTAAAACCCTGGCCGGTTAAGTCATGCCTGGAAAATACAGGAGATATCCCTTGCTTAATAAATCCTTTTAATTCCTCAATGCCTTGGCCGCGTTCTGTTGTCTTTAAATAAAGCAAATAATATTTTGGTATCTTTAGTACTTTACACTCTTCTTTTTCATCAGGGCTTAAAAGAGGAAGAGCATTGACTTCAAAAAGATCCATAATACCCTCCTTTTTTGTTAGGGTTTTTAGTCAAGGAATTTGGATATTCCCGACTACTGTTAGTGCCCTTTGGGCCTAACTTGTGTTTTGTTAACATCAGCTGTTAGCGGCTTTTTAAATAGCCTCTTATAAAAATTATATTATTTTATTTCTACTCGGTCAAATTAGTTTAGTTTAATTGGTATTTTATCGCAAATTAAGCTATAATTGTATATGTATTTAAAGGGTTTGTGGAAAACTGTATTTTTTTTAATTTAATTAATTTGATAACTAACAAAAAATTATGGCAACAATGACCAAATCACAGCAGCTAGCCGCTTTAACTGAAAAAACCGGCTTAAGCAAAAAAGATGTTAGCGCTGTCCTGGATGAATTGGCTAACATGGCCTATTCAGAAGTTAAAAAAACCGGCGAATTCGTAGTCCCTGGTTTTGGCAAGCTGGTAAAAGCTCATCGCAAAGCGCGCATGGGCCGCAATCCGGCAACCGGCGAAAGCATTAAGATCGCGGCTAAAACAGTGGTTAAGTTCCGCTTGGCCAAAGCCGCTAAAGACGCGGTGTTGTAATATTAGAGTAGTCAAATAAAAAAGCACCCTTGGTGAAAACCTTAAGGGTGCTTTTTATTCCCTCCATTTAACAATATACTGCTCCAGCCCGTATTTACGCGCTTTATTGCGCAGTTTGGTGTTTTTATGTAAATAGCGGATTATTGAGCTAAAGTCAACAAAATAGCGGTTGCCGGTTATTTTATAGCGTATCTTCTTTGCCTGAACAGCCCGCCTGATCGTTTTATTGTTTACTCCGCCTAATTGGGCAGCCGTAGAAATACTTATCCACAAAGGATTTTTTACCTGTTCAGTAAGTATGGTGGTAATTTCTTTCTTAGGCTTTGTTTTTTTTCTTTTTGGCTTAGAAGAAATTGAATCAGGATAATCAATTTTAGGAGTTTTTTTTGCCATTTAAGATTTTTAGTCTACAATATAGTGTACTTAAATAAAGATTTTATTTAAAATTAGAATAAATTTATATTTTAGTCTACAATACTGTGTACTATAACAGCGAATATATTATTTATAACACTTATTTTTATAGTATTAGTCAATGATTATTGGTTTTAAATTACAAAATATTATTTAAGTCTATGAATTTATGGACTTTAGTATATGTATTTTGACATATGGGAGTGAAAAAAGCAAGAGTTTTCTCTTCACCGCCTTTGCCCTCACCCCGGCTCACTTCATTCGCCACCCCTTTCCTTCGCATCCCTCTCCCCCCGGCCCCCTCTCCGAGTCCGGAGAGGGGGAGATAATCCGCAAATTGACGGAGAGTGGGGGAAGTATTGTGAGATAGCCTTTTTTACTCCCCTCTCCTGTTTAGGAGAGGGGTTGGGGGAGAGGGGATTAAAATCATTGCAAAATATACCTTAATATGTTATTGTTTTTAGTAATACACGCTCTGGCGTGTTTTTAATTTGTTTTCCCTAATAGGCTCTTTTTTGAGTCTTATTTTTGTGTTGGAAATTATTATTTTTTTATTATATAATCTAACTGTAACAATACTTGCGTTTATACGTATTATTAATTAAAGCATTCCCAAGGCGTTTGGGTTTGCCGCTCCATGAGTAATGCCCCAGAACATAAAAGACAAACAGGTATTTAATAAATTGAAAAAGAAAGATAAAGATGCTTTTATTTTGGTTTATGACGCTTACGCAAACAGTATTTATCGGTTTATTTATTTTAAGGTAGGCAGCAAGGAAGAAGCCGAAGATATTGCCTCCCAGGTATTTCTTAAGACCTGGGATTATATCCGGAATAATAATTTAAAAGATTATAAAACTTTAAAATCACTTTTATATAAAGTCGCCCGCAACACGGTGATTGATCATTATCGCAAACAGAGCCGCAAAACGGAAAGCAGTCTGGACGCGGGTATTGATGATATTAATAATGTTAACATCGTTGACCCGGCGCAGGATATTATCAGTGAGATATCAACCAAGGCTGATCATGAGATGCTTGTTCTCCGGATGCGGGATTTAAAAGACGAGTATAGGGAGGCGATCGTACTGCGTTATATTAATGAGCTGAATATCAAGGAGATCGCGCAGGTCTTGGATAAATCCAGGGGCAATGTCCGGGTTCTTATCTACCGGGCGCTTAAAGCGCTTAAGGAACTGGCAGAGGATGAAGAACGTGAATAATTTGTATTACTTTTTACTTTTAAATAATTTTCTTTTTATCAAATTTAGCTCGGCTAATTCAGAAGTAAAATCTTAAAGCTGGATATTTGTATATTTATTTTGGAATTTGCCCGGATTATTAATATCCGCCTCAAGCTGAGAATTTAATAAAAAGAAAAATATTTAAAAGTTGGTAAATTTATATATACAACATGGAAGATAAAGAATTAATATCACAATTAAATAAATTGAAAGAGATCAAGCCGTCTGCCAAGTGGCAGGAGGAAAATCGTTCTATATTAATGAACCAGCTATATAGTCTGGGCAGTAATCTTGGCGCGCGCGAAACAGCTAAAACAAAGCTGTCATTTAAGTGGCTGGTAAACTTGCCCCAGCCCGCAATGGCGGCTTTTTTAATTGTTATGGTTATTATGGGCGGGGGAATTATGAGCATTAAAGCGGCTAAGAATTCGGTTCCGGGCCAGGCTTTGTATATTGCCAAGATAATTAATGAAAAAACCCAGCAGGCCATTACTTTTGACCAGGAGAAAAAGGCCCGGCTTGGATTGACTTTTGCCCATAACAGGGCCAAAGAGCTTAAAGAGGTTTTGGCACAAGAGGATGAACAGGCTGAGAAAACAGAGCGGGCTCAGCAGCTGGTTGTTAATTTTAGAAAAGAATTAGCTATTGCCAAAGAACGCATTGTTAAAATAAATGAACGCGCGCCCAAAATAATTGCAGAAGAGCCGCTTAACGAAGTTGACGCTAATTTGAGCACTGACGAGATAGCGGTTTTGGACATTGAAGACGGGCAAATGTTTAGCGCTAATCTGGGTAAAGAAGAAAACGGCATTCAGATCGGCGACTCTGAAATTGTTGAGGAGCCGGTTGAAGAGGTTGCAACAGAGCCTCAGGAAGATACAGTTGCGGCAACTGAGCCGGCAACTACCACAGATTCGGAGCAAGCCGAAGGGCAGGCAAGCACTACTGAGCCGGTTGCCACAGAGGAAAGCGCGGGCGCGGCCGATGTATTGGAAGAAGCGCAGGCGCTTTTGGAAACCCAGGATTATGACGCCACTCTTTCCAAGCTGGAAGAGGCGGATGATCTGATTGAGCAGGCCGGTACGGTTAAGGGGGAAGAGGCGGCTGTTTTGGCGACAGGCACAAGCGCGGTTCTAGAAATAGAGGAACAAGCGTCCACGACATTTGAAAATAATGACAAATAACAAAACCCAAATGTCAATTCAATGACAAATTTCAAATTACAAAATATTTGTCATTTGGATTTGATTTGAAATTTAGATTTTGACATTTGGATTTAATTAGACACATCCACGAACATTTAATTATCTAAGAATATTGAGGATTAAACTGTAGATTATATTAATCTCCAGCATAATCCTCATTATTCTATTATTCTTAGAATAAAAGGAGAAGTTCCCGTGCTAATATTATTGGTGCGTGACCGGTTCGGCTTAAAGGTTGATCCCTATGCTGGGAGCCTGACTGCTCTTAATAAAAAACTAATACTCATTTAGATCAGGAAGGGAAGTAAAAGCAAATGAGCAAGCTAACCCACCCCCTCACCTTTGCCAAAAAGAAAGGACAAAGGGGGCGGATAAATTGCCCATGAATTTATTCTTCCAATTTTACCTTTAGCTTTTGTCTTTACGGCAGAGGCGAGGGGGAGGAAGCGGGATTCCGGTTTATTTGCTTTTAAGGGCTTTTTTAAAAAGCCGCTACCCCTGAATATTTAAATGAGTGAAAGGATTATGTTTTTCAACGGTAATAACCGTTGAAAGGCAAAAATCAGTATATGACAAAATTACGAAAAGCTTTAGTTGTTGGCGTAATGAGCATTACTGTGCTGTCAATGAGCGTTGTCGTTGCCCCTGAGGCAGGCGCCGCCGCTGTAGCCGGTGATCTTATTAAGATGGACGGACTTTCATCTGTCTATTATCTTGCCGCTGACGGCAAAAGATATGTTTTCCCTAATGAAGCAACATACTTTTCTTGGTATTCTGACTTTTCCGGTGTAGTTACCATTCCGCAAAGCGAATTGGAAACTTACCAGTTAGGCGCTAACGTAACAATGCGCCCGGGTACCAAGTTGGTTAAAATCCAGACTGATCCTAAGGTGTACGCGGTAGAGCCGAATGGCAACCTGTTGTGGGTTCCATCCGAAACTGTCGCTATCGCGCTTTTTGGAACAGACTGGGCCGCGCGCGTTGTTGACGTGGCAGACGCTTTTTTCACTAACTACACTGTGACTACCGAAGAGGTAAGCGAAACCGCTTATCCTGCCGGTTCTCTTGTTAAGTTTGGTGAAGACGCGACTGTTTACTACATTGACGCCGCCGGTACTGCTCGTCCGGTTGCGGACGAAGCCGCTTTCCTGGCTAATCGTTTTAAGTGGGATGATATTGTATCAGCCACTATTGACAAGCCAACCGAAGGCACTCCTGTCTCAGCCGCCGAAGGCGACCTGACAGACACTTCTTCCGGCGCTGGCGGAACCGCCGAGGCCGGTACTGGCCTGACTATCGCTCTTGCGGGTGATAGCCCTGCTAGTGCTAACTTGCCGTCACTTTCAACTTTGGTTCCATTTACAGTAGTTAATTTAACTGCTTCTAATGACGGTGACGTAACAGTTCAGAATATGATCTTTACCCGTCGCGGAACCGGTGATGCCGGTGATTTTGACGGTGGCTATCTGTATGTTGGCGATGAGCGCTTGACTACTAAGCGGTCAGTTAACACTTCAGAAAATACCATTACCTTTACCGCCCTTAATTTGAACATTCCGGCTGGCATGACTAAGGCAGTAAGCCTTAAGATGAATTCGCTGACTGCTGCCAATAGCAATCACTATTTTGAGGTAAGTTCTGCTAGCGACGTTACTACTAATGGTGCGGTTGTAAGCGGTTCTTTCCCACTAGCTGGTAATGCTATGGCTTATACTGCTAGTGTTGATGCGGCTACTGTAACCATGACAAATCAAACCGCGGCCACTAGTTATAAGATCGGTGAAACCGAGCGGACTTTGGTTGAGTTTGATATTGCCAACAATGACAAGGAAATAGTAAATATTTACCGTATTCGCTTAAAACAGAATGATTCTGCCGGTGATAATTCAGTTTCCAACATTTCTCTTGATCTTGACGGTACTGTCGTAAAGACAGATGTTGTAATGTCAGGTAAATATATTGACTTTATCTTGGACAATCCGTATGAACTTAAGAAGTCAAAGACTATTTCAGCCATAGTACGCTGTGATATCGTTGATGATATTGGTAAATATCTTGATTTTTACCTTAAGAACGTGGCTGATGCTGATATTCGCGGTACTGCCTACGGCGACTATTATTCAGCTACTATTGTTAAAACCAATTTTGCTGCTCTCGGAGTTAGTAGCGGTCACTTGATTCAAGGCTCAGAGATCAATGTTTCTTTTGACGGTCCAGCTGCGGCTGACACAAAAGAAGATGTTGACGATGTTGTCTTGGCTAACTTTAAGGTCAAAAGTGAGAACCTTGATGTTAATATTGAGTCAATGCGCGTAGTGGTTACCATGAATGGCGCTGACGCTACTGACAACCTGGACAATGTTGAGATGGTAGATAGCGCTAATGGCGTATCTTATTCTGTGTCTGACCCGACCAATACTGACACTACTTCTGAACTTGATTTTGAGAATATTTATCTAGTCGCCGGTGTACAGTATAACTTTGAGATTCGCGGTGATATTCCAGCCACTATTACAGCAAGCCAATCCTATGTAGCTAGCATTGATTTCACTGCCGCTGGCGGTACTTTTACTGCTCGCTTCCAGGATAGCGATGAGACAACAATAGTTGATGCCGATATGTCAAGCGTATCTCTAACTGGTAAGACCATGTCAGTCGCGGTTCCGGCTGTTACTTTTTCTAAAGTGACTACTTCAAACGCGACCTACGTAGAAAATGCTGATAAAGTACTTCTCTACAAAGGTAAGATCACCGCAAACAGCGTTGATGATTTGCGGATTACTAAAGTAAAGCTAAATGGCACAACCGGTTCACTGGGTAATATTAGTACTGCATTCAATAAGCTATATTTCTACAAGATAAATAGCGACAGTACTGAAACCGAGCTTGATACCGAAACATCATTAGTTTCTGAGAATGTGTCTTTCTCCGGCTTTAATCTAAATGTAGCCAAGGGTGCTTCTAACGGTATTTACGTAGTGGTTCGCGGTGACGTGAAAGATTCACCTTCTACTGGTGGCATGTCATTCAACTGGAGCAGCTGGGGCGCTACGACTACCAACTTTAATGTAAAGGACAGTGACAACAACAATTTGATTGCTGCCCAATATACAGTCAGCCAGGATGATGGTCAGACCAGTACTGTTGCTGCTAAAGGTACTTATGATGTTTCATTTGACCTGGAGTTAGCTGGTATTAATAACGCCAAGAATGTCTTGGCCGGGTCTATGCCTCTAATTGGTCGCTTAAAGTTTACTGCCGAGAATGAAAACGCGATTGTTGAAGATCTTGTTATCCAAAACTTGGGTGACGCGACCAGCGACACGCTAGGCACACTTTATCTTTATGACAACGCGGAAATGTCCGGCACACCGCTAGCAAGTGCCGATATGGTCGCTGGCGCAATGCCGCGCGCGTTGTTTGAGGATATCAACATTGAGATCCCGGTTACTGGCGCTACTTACGTTTATGTAGCGGCCATGGCAAAAGGCATTGATTACTCCGGTTCACCGGCCCCTGATTCTACTGCTAGTGCCAACAAGACCATTGCTCTCCGCTTGCCGGCAGATGCGACTGGTTATGTAACCAAGGTTCTTGGTATAAGCACCGGCGAAGAATTAGTTGACCCAACCTGGCCGGTTGATAAGACCGCCACTTCCACTGTGTACGGCGCTATCATGTCAAACATCGCGACTGATTTCGCTAACGGCACTTTGATAAACGGTACGGCTAAAGATATCTTCAGCTTTAAGGTTACCGCGCCTAGTTCATCTAACACAGATCATGACGGTACTGAGCTTGGTATTCGCATGGCTTCTACTTCATTTGCTGTTGCCACTTCTGGCTCTAATGTTCTTCTCAGTTCATATAGGATTGAACGCGTAGGAGGTGCAAATGGCGAGAAGACTGCCAGCGCTGTTTATAATGAACAGACCAACGTTCTTACAATTGGTATCGTTAATTCTTATGGATCTAGCGATACTGACTATGTTATCAGGCCTGGTGATACTGCTGAATTTGTTATTCGCGCGTCAATTGATGGTTCTGACACAAATGACACTCTTCAAGTAACCATTGAGACTGTTGACTCAAATGTTGCTTTTGTTCACAACGTCAGTTCATCAGCTACTACCGCGACTATTCGCCCGAAGATCTCTGGCATTACCAATGTTCGTGGTGGTACTCTGTCTAATTAGTTCCAACTCTAGTCTTCTAATTTGACTTCGTTGAAATAGAACTAAGCAAAAACAAAGCCCTCGGTATATTACCGGGGGCTTTTGCTGTTTACGAATTACCCGCCAGCAGCTTACGCAGCTAGGCGGGCGCGGCGAATTTGTTACGCCCCACTACGTCCCGAGGCCTCGGGACTACGCGGGGTAAAAATTTACGAATTACGAGTAGAATATGTTGCGGGATTTTATGATAACTTTATACTTTTTTTATCTTTTCATAACATAGTCTATGTTAAGCTTGAATAAATAATATATTATTTTTTTAAATTTAATATAGCGCGATATGGATAAAATCCTATCATCATACATTTGAGATAGGCGGAAATAAATACACTGTAATTTTACCGCAGCTAAGGTTAATTAGCAGCCGCCGGCTTATACGTAAAATGCGTAAAGTACCAAAGGAATTTTTTGAAGAGGTTGCTGAGCAAGTTAAAAGTTATTTATAAAAAAAACGATCCCCGCCCTTCTTGCGAAGTAGCGGGGTCTCGGAGTTGCGCTAAGAAAGCGCTAACCATTTGTATTTACAATATAGCATGCCAGCCTCATTTGTCAATGTGAATACGTTAATTTTTTCAAAAGGTGATCTTTTTTTAGATTAAAACAAAAACACCGCCTAAAAGGCAGTATTTTTGTAATGCTTGCTTTCAGCTTTAGTATTAGCCGAATAGGGCTGTCGCCCCACAAGCACATTATTAGTATAGCATAAAAAGGCAATTGACTCGCTTTTATTAATCCGCTATAATTCGTTATAGTTAGAAATAACGAATAAACTTATGGCTATAATTCGTAGATGTGATAAATGCAAAAAAACAATAAAGAATGAAGACAGAAATAAGTCGCTTTCATTTAGCTCTATCGGAATAGGCTCTGATCTTATAAACAAAGATAAAATAAGCGCTGGCATTGAATTATGTCCTGCCTGTTCCGCGCCGGTTGCTAAGTATTTAACTAAATATTTAAAGATTAAAAAGAAGAAATAATATGCAAAATAGTGATTTAGTTACAAAAGATGATCTAAAAAAAGAGCTGGAAAATGTTGCCACTAAAGATGATTTGAAAGAAATAAGAAAAGAAATGGCCAAGAAAGAAGATTTAGATGATTTGAAAGAAAAATTTGACAAAATGCTAGTAAGGCAAATAAATTCGGAAAGTGAGACAAGTGATATAAAAGAAAATATGATGACAAAGGAAGATAAAAATGAGATTCTCACGGCCATTGACGGTATTACGGAAAAACATAAAAATTTTGAAACAGAAAAAACGGCTAACCAAGGCGCTCATGACAGGATGCAGAAGAGTATTAATAAGAACAGCAAAAGGATCACTAAGCTTGAGTTAAAGACGGCTTGAGTTGTGTTTTTGTATTATTTTCATTTATCTTTCCCAAAATGGAAGGATTTTTTTTATTTAAATGACTATATTATGACAAAAAAACTTTTGATCATATCCGTCATGATCATGGCGGTTATAAGTCCGGTATGTTTTGATTTTAGCAAATTAACAAAAATAAAATCAGCTTATGCCGGCACAATAATTGATTTTACTGAAATTACGCAGGATACTGTTTGGACAAAGAAAAACGGTCCGTATTTGGTGTTTGATAATTTGTTTGTAAGAAGCGGAGCGACTCTTTTGCTTGAAGCCGGGACCATTGTTAAATTTAAGTTTAATAAAAATATTTTTGTTAAAGGTGGAATTAAGGCAAGCGGAACACAGGAAGACGCGGTTGTTTTTACTTCAATCTATGATGACGCTCATGGCGGCAAAAGTGTGTCCTGGTCAAATGGCAATCCAGCGCCCGGGGACTGGGGCTCTGTTGTAGCCCAGATTAACGGATCAATAAACATGGCAAACATCATTATTAAATATGGCGGCAGACTATATTATTATGATCAAACAGAATTTAACATAGGCGCCGTGTCGTCCCAAGGCGGACAAATACAGGCAAATAACGCGAAGATAATTGATAATATTGTTGGCGTTGGAAGCTGGTGGAATGATAACAGCATAATTATTAATGACTCAGAAATATATGGCAATACTTATGCCGGCATGTTAAATTACGGCCTTAGCAGGATTAACGCGATTAACAACTGGTGGGGCCATGATAGCGGCCCTTATCACAAAACATTAAATCCGCAAGGGTTTGGTGATAAGATCCAGGGTGATGTGCTTTTTGATCCCTGGACAGGGAAAAGCGAAGAGCCAAGAAGAAATCCGGTTATTATTGTGCCAGGGATAATGGGGAGCAGGTTAAATAATAATGATCCTGTTTTTTCAGAAGTATGGCCGAATATTGATACAATGCTATTGCCAGGAGATGATTCATATTTAAATGAATTAATGCTTCATTATTCAGGAATTCCAGATGAAAATAGCGCGATAGCGCCAACAGATATTTTAAGATCAATATCTAATTATGATTTTTTTCAAGGCTTGATAGAAGAATTGGAAAATAATGATTATAAAGAAGGAATTGATTTGTTTGTTTTTCCTTATGACTGGAGACTTGATATTGATTATTTATCAGGTCATGGCGCGGCAGATGATCCTAATACTTTGGCAAACAAAATCCAATATATTATCAATCAAACTGATGTTCAAAAAGTGAACATAATAGCCCATTCCATGGGCGGGCTAATAGTGAAAAATTATGCAAAAATTTTCGGCACTTCATCAATAAATAAATTTATAGATATTGCTACTCCTCATTTAGGCGCGCCAGGAGCATTTAAGATTTTGCAATATGGGGATGATTTGAATTTTAAATTTGTAAATAGAAATATTTTAAATCAAGAAAGAGTTAAAATAATTTCTCAAAATTTCCCTTCCATTTATCAACTTTTGCCAAGCCAGGATTATTTTAATGAAAATGATAATGATTATGCTTATTATATTTATGATATGCATGATCTGGATAATAATGATATTAAAGGCAGGCTGGATTATGATCAGTCAATAGAATTTATGAAAAATATTGGCAGGAATGAATATTTGTTAGGAGTTAATAATATTTTGCATAGCGAAATTGATAGCTATTCACCGCAACAAGACAATGTGCCTACTTTTAATATTATCGGCTGCGGCAACCCGACAATCGGCCAGATATTTGTAATGAATAAAGAAAAATCAGGAGAATATGAATATGGATTAAAATATATAAACGGAGATTCCACAGTGCCGCTCAGAAGCGCCAAGCATTTAATCGCTACTGGCGCTTATTATTCAAATGAAACAGAACACGCGTATTTGCCAGGCGCTAACGGGATAAGACAATTAATAATTTCTATTCTTAAAGACACACAGCAAGATTTTAATTTTGCAGATTATGGATCCCTAAGCCAGACAGATAATATTTGTTCATTTTCCGGAACGCAAATCAGTTTTCACTCACCGATTGAACTGCATGTTTATGATGAAAATAATAATCATCTTGGCCCCAACGATGAAGGCGATATTGAGATGGGCATTGAAGGCGCCCAGTATGACATTATAGAGGATAATAAATTTGTTTTCTTGCCGTTAGGAAGGACTTATACCATTATGGGCAAAGCAACAGATACAGGATCTTTTAACGCCAGGATTCAAAATATTAATAATAATCAAGGCTCTAGACTAGCTAAAATACC
>JAGLPO010000113.1 GCA_023137275.1 Candidatus Parcubacteria bacterium
AATCCAGATACTCCCGCATATACTCCGGCTTCACATCGCCCCACCACCAAGCAGTGTCGAGATCGCCTGTCCACCAAGTGACATTGTTCATCGAATTGGCAACGGCGCGTCCATCCCGATATACGTGAATAAACAGCGCGTCTGGGAATATGGCCTTCAAATAGCGGATGCGGGCAAAACCTACGTGTTTCTGAATGAAGCGGCTCTTGCCCTGAATTCGCATATAGTCTTCAACAATAGCACGATAACGTCGCCGAGCAGATTCTGTCACATCCGAAGCATTCAGCATTTTGGGGGCAGTAAACACAGAGTCAGTACAGTAGTTGAGCATCGAATAGGACTCAGCAGGCCTTGGAAGATATCGCAATGACTTGGAAAAAAGCCGATCAGCCATCGGGATGTCATAAATACGAGACAAAAAAGCAACGGAAAGATGGCCTGGAAATTTCTTGCTGAGATTTGAAAACCATGCAAAATCAGGATGAAACGCCTGTACATTCAAGAACAGCGTAGTGCCGCTGCGACCTGTTCCAAAAATAAAAACGGGACGATCAATCATTGCGAACCTCATGATAATATTGTTGAAATGCTACTCGGCTAATACATTTGTAAGAAATGCGCCAGGAGATTAATCATGTTCTACAAACTATAAAAAGATGCATGATCTTATTCCTTAAGAGATATTACGTGAGCACAACTTGTAATGAGGTCTTCATCAGAAATGAATTTAAACCGCTTGGCAAGTCGACCTCGATTAATTCCTTTAGTATCTGTTTCGGGCAAGACAAAAACAGTCTTAAATCCGCACTTCTTAAGTAAATCAATATGAGTTGATAAAGGCTCCCTATTGATTAGATAAGGCTTATTGCTTTTGATTAATTTCCACACAAAATCGGAATAAGACCATTGGCCATTCCAAAGATCAGATACACCATGACTATTGAAACTAATTTGATGAGACATTATTCCTCCCTTTTTGAGCAATCGAAACATCACCTCGTATGTATCCTCGAGATTTTCGACATGCTCTAAAACAGCTTGTGAAAATATCATGTCAATCGATTCACTATCGAGGCTTTGTGCGTTATTCCACGGGCAAACATACCGAATCAATGACACTTCTTGTCGCATTTGCGATGGACTCAAGAGGTTGTCCCGTATCGAACTTATTCTCTTTTTATTAAAGCAATTATTAAGCCGTTCTTCCGTTAGGATATGGGATGGGAATTTATATGATTTCAATCGGGGGGCCATCTTGGGAAATTCATCATCATTGGGAATGTCTTCTCTATTTAAAAACAGGTTGATTATCTCATCAAATATTTGAAGATTTCTCTCACAATTACAACGGTCTACAACATCAAGTGCGCAATACTTTTTCGAGCAACTAAATAAGGCCGCTAAACCAATACCAATAGAATTACCTGGGCCAAATTCAACAACTACATTTGGTTGGGTATTTAATTTCAATTCATGTAAAATTGTGAGATGCCTTAACCATACGGAATAACAATATCTCGCGGAAGTTGTACTACCACCAGTCCCTTCAAAAGAAGATTGCCCTGGTAGATGGTTTATGATCCCTTTTATTATTGCTTTAATCATTAACATCTTACCTCCAGGCTCTATACACAAACATACTCAAAAAAAAACAAAAAACTGGCCGGCAACCCCAGCAAGTTAGCTTCTTTGATCTTGTTGAAATCACATTCCAGTGGTAATAAAATCTTTCAAACACATTCGCAATTTCATCATCACCCTGCAAGGTGAAAAAGAAGCTCCTTGCGCCTGTGACACAAAGTGGGTGTGAATATACATATACTGTATTGATCATACAAAAGCCTTTCCTTACATATTTGAAGATATCTTGTTCAACATTTTATGAATCGGCGACAAAAAAAATGAATAGAAAAGAACAATCCACTTTGGAGGATACCAGTACGACATCTCTTTACCACCGGAAAAACTTGAACCATTTTTTTTAACTTCACAAAGGTCTTCAGAATATTCAATATTGAGTTCTGACGTTATTCTGCTAACCGTTGATTGGCAGTGAGAAACTAACTGTTCATATGATATTATTATAAACTTTTCTTTATAAACAAATTTATTAAAGAGAGCTATTAAGGCAGACCTAAGCCATTCAAAAAAGACGAATAACACTATATACCATAATGGTAAAGGAAATTATTTCTTTTTAAAGGGTAGTCAGGCCTATATTCTTTATTTACTGCTGATCTCATAACATCAACCGGATTTCTATAAATAAACAATATAAAAGCATCCGGATACCATTTGTATAATTGCCTCAAGTGAAAAATATTTAGAGGGGTTTTTTCTCCAATATATTCTATTAAATTCTTGTTTTTGCCTTTTACACGGATATCATGTTCCAATAAATAATTGTAGATATTTTTCTCATTCAGACATCTATCGGTAAAATACTCTTTTATTTCCTGAGCTGAAAAATAGGGGTTTCGTTGCCAGTAGTCCCCAAAATGATTTCCATTTTGCAAACAATGGATAACATCACCGACCGTTGGTTTTTGAATTTTCTGTTTTAGCTTTTTAAGATTCTTTAAAAAACCATTATGATATAATGAGCTGAAATAATGAATTTCTGTTGCGAGATGGACTTGGGGGCTATTATTTAATATTCTCCATATGAAGGTCGTACCTGACCGTTGTGTTCCGACAACAAAAAGATGTTTCGTTTCCAAAATAGATTGATCTCCAGCAACTACTCATTTTGATTATTTAATTAGAGAGAAGAATAATGCTTCTATGCAATATTATTATTATCTGCTTAGGAGGGATATGATTCTTCTATATAAATAGGGAACAAGCGGTGCGCGTAATGCTTTGCCTGCATCAAGCCCCTTATAAAGTGCAAATGGAGAAGTTGCAAAACTCGAAAGAACCTTGAATGCATTTGCTTCAATTTTCTTCTCTAACTTGTACCCTAAATGCTCAAGTTCCTTTCGGGCTATCATCTGAGCAACTGCTGCCTCTTCTCTAGTGAGCAACCCTCGCCATCTTCCTATTGAGGATGAAAAAATTCCCTTTTCATGAACCTCTCTTGAACTATTGTTTGAGTTAACCTCAAGCATCTCTGGCTCAAACTTCTCTCCAATGACTTTACATATCTTATAAATAATATCCATTGGATTTAGAACTAGATCCTCATATTTTACAATCATGAGATTTTCCTTGGGAACTCTTTTTTTAATAATAGGGATCAGCCTGACGGTCGACTTCCATAACAGAGAAGTGATAACGGGATGATAGATGCACTTTACACGTTCAGAATGTTCAGAAGGTACAAATTTCCATCGATCTTTGTATGATAACAGGAAATCTCGTAACTCCCTGACACATATCAGGATTTTTGCATTCGGATAGAATGATA
>JAGLPO010000114.1 GCA_023137275.1 Candidatus Parcubacteria bacterium
CCCCTCATCAGGTTAAATCTTGAATCACTAAAGACCCATCCAGATTCCCAGTCATCGTTATTGACTGTATGCCATATCAAAGAACGTCCCCCATCCAGTCTTCTGCCATCTGTTGATGGCATTGAATTTAAATCCCAGATTCTTGAGAGAAACTCAGTCTCCTCAAGACGGCCATATAGATTAATCCCCTCTAAAAAAATTGCGTCCAGAATGTCTCTTCGCGTTATTTCTGTAATTTTGCTTGCCATTTTTTTTAACGATAGAAGCTATATATGGCTTTGATGCCTTCAAAAATACTTTACGACTGGCCACCTTTTTCAAAAAGATATGTTATCGGATAAACGGCTCTGCGCTATCAATTAAAATTTTCGTGGCTTGCCTAAAACTCTTGCCGTCACAATGACTAATAGCTTGCTTTTTTGTGTTAATATCCCAAGATAGCGATTTTCCATTCTCTGCTTCTTCGGTTTGGATAAGTGTTTCTAATTTTTCTGATAGTGCTTCAATGTCTTCTCCTGTAGGCTTTTCAAGCTCAGTACGATTAAAATATTCTTGGACTTTATGTTGAGCTGACTTGTCAAAACCATTGACAATATTTACATCCCAACACTTGGTTACTCCGCTAGCAATTACGAAAATTTTTGGATTCGTATATTTTTCAAAGTTTTCAGCTATAGGTAGCAGGAAATCTATAGATTCAGAATCGTTACAGTCATCAATTTCTAAGACAAGTACTTTGCACCCGACAGATTTACACATTTCTGATATCGCGACTACAACATCATGAGGTTGTCCTCTGCCAAATGATGCGGCCAAGTCATCGTGTAAAGCTTTGTTCAATTCTTCGACACTTCTATAATTTTGTTTGTCATCACCAATATAACTTTCTAAAAACACACTTAATTTATTGGAACGAGCATATTTGCCAAAAGCCTTGTGAAGCCCCAAAAACCTCAATCTGTCATCAATTTTCTTGAAAACTATATCAACACCCGGGCTGACAGCCTGTTGGGAAGACACTTCAATGATGTCTTTTATATAATTCTCATATTTTTTTATTGAATAATTTAAGGCAATTTTTGCAGGAGCAGAGAATATTTTTAAGCTCCAATGTGGGTTGTATTGCTCTGCAAATTGCTTTAATGTTGTGGCTGCGATTGAAGAATATGTAATGTCGGTAGGTTCTACATAAGAACGTCGCAGATTTTTGGCTAACTCAACTCCAACATTTGAAGAGCTTATTTGGTGAAAGCTTACTCTTGAAAACATAATATCAAATGATGGTAGACCGCCATCCTTCATCGTCTTTAGATTCAGGTCACTGGCAAAAGCCTGTAATGACTTGTTTACAAGTGTTTTACCGTTACCATTTTCACCAAGTATCAATTGGCCGCTTGAAGGCTCGTTCCCTTCCATCATAACTTTAAGCCTCTTAATCAAATCAGCCTTCAGCTTTGCTGCCTTTCCAACTACAAACTTATCGAATCCGACAAATGGCGCAGATGGTTGACGTTGCAATATTTTATATAAAGGCGATTTCACATTAGGACCTCTTGCCTGTTAAGCGAACTTCTTTTTCTATAGTGGCCGTAATGTCTTCAAGCCCCTTAAGTCTGGCTTCGATCCCTTTAAAAATGTACCTTTGTTGTTTTAATTCTGTCGCGATTCTCTTACCAGCTATCAAGATGCTAACTGGTATTAAAAGAAATGCTACTACAGAAGCAAAATCAATTAATAGGTCTATATTCATTCTATTCTCCTCTTGAAATTGTAAGAGACGATTCGCGATAAGCTAAGGTTCGATATTATCCAACGACCTTTTTTTACGTTTGGGGGTTACAGTTTTCTGTCTCCTGCACTCTTCTCTGATGCAAAGCTAACGCCGGCAATAACCAGCGCCGAATTAAAAGGTAAAGCTTTTGAAAATCTTCCAACTTCCTAAATGCGATGTTAATGAAAACCGCACGATTTTAGGCGTCTGCGTTCATTGCCATTGTTAGCTATTAAAACGGTAAATTATTGATGTCAGGCCATAACCAGAGAGCACAGCGATTATCGCCAAAGATAATATGATAAAAACCGCTCGAACAAAATTTACTTTATGACAAACCTCCACACCCCGTGCCAGCATATAACAGCCATAGAATAATATTACAATTTCAATAAAAAATTCCGTTGTTCTTAAACCTAAATCTTTAGGAGGGAACAAGCTTATTGGATAACCAAGAAGCTTTTCGATTATTAGAAAAACCACAAGGAAAAATGCAGCATATGGTGCCAGTGCATATGAATATAAAACCAAAACTACAGAGCCTTTGATTTTGCCTTGGCCTTTGAAAAACTTTACGAATATATGCAAAATTGCTGAAAGTATTGGGACAAATACTACAATTTGAATTGGTATTAAAGTCGCTTGTTTGAACAAAAACGCCCATTTGATTTCAATGTCAAGTATCAAGGGACTACTCGCGATTAAAAGGAGCCCATAAGACAATAGAATACTTACAAAAGCGAAAATTAGAGCGCTTGAAATTTTAGCAGATTTTAGATCGAATATAATAGTAAAGGCAGCTTTCGGTGTAAAAAGAAGCTCAATTAACCTGTTAAAATACTTATAAAAAGATTTTGGTAATTCATCTATAGCCATATGGAATAAACCTTACAATTAAGACGGTCAGCATCTCATTCTTCTGTGCTCGATTTAGAAGACTCAACATTTGGTTTCTGTTTTCCTATTGGTTCAAGCGCAAGATCTACTCCTAAACCGAATAGCCCTCCTAGCATGCCCCCTAAAAGAAATAGTAAACCAAGACCGCCTGCGCCTGCCGTACCATCTGTACCATCATCGCCAGAAATTTCACCGCTATTAGATGAACTGCCGCTATTTTGCATAGTTGCCCCTGCTATAGCAACTCCAGCAGCAATACCAAGAACTATTAGAGTGTTCCTTCTCAACTCTTTATTGTTTGCACATGATGATGTGATGAAGAAACTAATGATAACAAAAAAGGCTGTGAGCTTTTTAGAAAATTTCATGTGAAGCCTCATTAGAACGAACCACTCAGAGCTCGGTTCGGATAACCGGCAGAAAAAGCTGAGAAAACAATGGGTAATGCAAAGTTCAATAGTAAAGTTGGCAAATGTAAAAAATGCCACAGCTTTTTCTGTCCGAGTTAATTCGATTGGTTCGGCGCTTTTCCTTATGGACTTGTATTTGCCCGCATTTCCTTATTTTATACTCGTGAAAGAAAGTTTTCCAACACAAATATTTTCCTTCTGCGAAAAAAGACAGGACTTTCTGCTATCGATATTGCTTTTAAATTATCATATCCAGAAACAAACCAAGGCTCTTTGCAAGACGGAACTTTCCAGATCCAATTCGGCG
>JAGLPO010000115.1 GCA_023137275.1 Candidatus Parcubacteria bacterium
TATATAATTAGCTTACGATTAAAAATGCAAAAAGAATTATTTTAATCTATTTTTACCTGATTTGGTAAAATTTTTAGATTTTGCCAAGTTTTTTGTTTTGCGCGTTTAATTTATTTTTTATTTAAACGTGTAATAAATTATATTAGTTAATGAGTAAAAAAAAAGATAACAAGCCACTGGATTCTAAAGATTTTATAGAAGTTAAGGGGGAGGTGCTGGAGCTTAGGCCGGCCGCCACCTTTAAAGTAATGCTTGAAAACGGGCATGAGATTTTGGCTCACTTATCAGGGCGGATGCGTATGCATCGTATTAGAATTTTGCCCGGCGACAAAGTTAAGATCCAGATGAGCCCTTATGATCTTAGTAAGGGAAGAATTACGTATAGAATGTAACGCTAATATGTGAATATAAATAATTAGCAATTTGCGGATTAGCATCATTTATTAGCATAATTTTTATGAAAGTTCGTGCTTCGG
This sequence comes from Candidatus Parcubacteria bacterium, assembly GCA_023137275.1. Classification (GTDB taxonomy): domain Bacteria; phylum Patescibacteriota; class Patescibacteriia; order Patescibacteriales; family UBA12075; genus JAGLNE01. The sequence goes on from JAGLPO010000115.1 coordinate 477, forward strand.
TAAAAAAAATTTGCAAAGACTGTAAAACCACCCGCCGCAAAGGCCGGGTTGTTGTTATTTGCAAAAACCCAAAGCATAAACAAAGACAGGGGTAATAACAATTAACTATTGACAATTAACTATTAACACCTAATAAACCGATGTTAAAAGTCAACTGTTAAAAGTTAAAGGTTAAAAGTATGGCAGTACGCATTGCTGGAGTTACAATTCCTAATGAAAAACGAGTTGAGATCGCCTTGACTTATATTTTTGGCATTGGCAAAGTAACGTCAGGGATTGTTTTAAAATCAGCCAAAGTGGATTTGAATACCAGAGTTAAAGATTTAAAGGAAGATGATGTAAATAAACTTCGGACCATAATAGAAAAAAATTATAAGGTTGAAGGGGATTTGAAACGGGAAGTAGTTGGTAATATTAAGCGTTTAAAAGAGATCGGTTCATACCGGGGACTGCGGCATCAACGCGGTTTGCCTACCCGCGGACAGCGGACAAAAACCAATAGCCGGAGCGTGCGGGGCAATGTAAGGCGCACAATGGGTTCAGGCAAGACAGCGGCGGCGCAAAAAACTTAAAGTAGACCGCAGTAAACAGTAAACAGACGACAGAAATTATTCCTGCCGTCTGCCGTCTGTTTACTGTTTACTAAAATATGAGTGAAGATAAAAACAATAAAAAAAGAGAAAAAGAAGTAGATGAAAAATCCGCGAAAGTTGATAATGCCAAAGAGCTGATTAAAACGAAAAAGGATGATAAGGTGGAAAAAGCGAAAAAGACGGATACTGAAATGAAAAATTTGGAGGAATTACCGGAAGATATAGTTAAAAAGATGGAGAAAAGAAAGACAGAAGTTAAAAAGCTTAAAAGCAAGAAAAAGGCGGCCAAAAAGAAAAGAAAAGCGCCTAAGCGCGTTAGCGTAGGCAAAGCTTATGTCAAATCCACTTACAATAATACAATAGTTACGTTAACCGACATACAGGGTAATGTGTTATCATGGGCAAGCGCCGGTATTGCCGGATTCCGGGGGCCGAAAAAATCAACCCCGTATGCCGCGCAGATCATAACCAGAATAGCGGTAGGCAAGGCGCGGGAGGAATACGGCCTTCAGGAAGTAAGTGTGTTTATTCGCGGCGTAGGTACCGGCCGTGAATCAGCGGTTAGAGCGCTAAATAATAATGGTCTTATAGTTACTTCAATTAAAGATATTACGCCGATACCGCATAACGGCTGCAGGCCGAAAAAACCGAGAAGGGTTTAGTTTAGTAAAATTTACAATTTACGAATTTTCAATTTTCAAACAATTTTCAATGATTTAATTTTAAAATTTTTAAATTGAAAATTAATTCATTGTTTGAAAATTTGTAAATTGTAAATTGAAAATTAATTAGTTATGGCAAAAGATTTAGGCGCAAAATGTAAAAAGTGCAGGCGAGCAGGCGAAAGGCTGTTTCTTAAAGGCGAGCGATGCGATTCTCCCAAATGCGCGATCGTAAAGCGGAACTATCCGCCCGGTTTTCACGGCTCCAAAGGCAAAAAGCGCTTAACCGACTATGGCCTTCAGCTTCAGGAAAAACAAAAAGCGCGCCGGCAATATAATTTATTGGAGAAACAATTTTGTTTGACTTTTAAGCGAGCCAAAGCAAAGACAGGCAATACCGGTGAAAATTTTCTTAGTCTTTTGGAAATGAGGCTTGATAATGTTATATTCCGTTTAGGGCTGGCAAGTTCACGCGGCCAGGCCAGGCAAATGGTTAGCCATGGGTTGTTTACAGTAAATGGACGGCGAGTGACCATACCATCATATACTACGCGAACCGGTGATGTAATTAAAATAAAAAGCAATAAAAAAGACGCGAAAATTTTTAATAATCTGAGTGAGATATTAAAGAAAAAAGAGATCCCGGGCTGGCTTAATATGGATACAAAGGCCTTAAGCGCGAAGATTCTCCATAAGCCGACAATGAATATAATCGCTCCGACTTTTAACATCCAAATGATCATTGAGTATTATTCAAGATAGCCCTGTTATATTTTATTTACTTTATCTATAATTTTTATGAACAATATCGCCTTAGCAAAAAAACAAGAGTACATAAGCGGTAAAGATAAAAATCAAGGCTCTGTAGTTATCGGCCCGTTGTGCCCCGGGTATGGGGTTACGCTTGGCAATTCTTTACGCCGGGTTTTACTGTCTTCTTTACCCGGAGCGGCGCCAGTAGGCATTAAAATAAAAGGAGTTGACCATGAGTTTATGGCTATTTCAAATGTTAAGGAAGATATACTGGAAATTATTTTAAATTTAAAAAAATTGCGTTTAAAAATTTTTTCAAACGAAATTGAGAAAATTGAGTTAAAAGTCCACGGTAAAAAGAGTGTAACCGCGGCTGATTTTAAGAAAAATGCTCAAGTTGAAATTGCTAATCCAAAATTGCCGATTTGCCATATAACCGATATGTCGGGCAGCATAGATTTGGAACTTTATGTGGAGCAAGGCCTTGGATATGTAACAATAGAAAGCCGAGCCGGTGATACGAGTGAAAAAAAAGAAAAAGAGATCGGTTATATTGAAATGGATTCAATATTTTCCCCGGTGCTAAAAGCGGGAATTTCGGTTGATAATGTCCGCGTGGGCAAAATGACCAATTGGGACCGTTTAACAATTGATATTATTACAGATGGCACTATAACTCCGGAAGAAGCCTTTAAACAGTCAGTGGCGATACTATTGGAACAATTTGGCGCGCTTATCGGCAAGGAGAAAACAGACAACGAGACGGCAGACAACAGAAAACAGACAACAGAAAAAGCTGAGTCGGATAAGAAACAGATTGAGAATGAAAATAAAGCTGATAAAAAGAAAAAGAAGGAGAAAGAGCCCAAAAAAGTTAAAAAGTAGATTAAATAATTTGTAAATAAAACTTTACACTTTATAACTTTATAAACTTTCAACTAATACAATGAGGCATCGTAATAAAATAAAAAAACTTGACCGGGAGAAAGCTCCAAGAGAATTGATGCTAAGGAATTTAGCCTCTAGTATTTTGATATACGAAAAAGTGAACACGACCGAAGCCAAGGCTAAGGCGGTTAGAAGTTTGGTGGAAAAATCAATTACAATTGCCAAGAAGAACGATTTAACAAGCCGGCGGAAGCTTATCTCCTTATTGCCGCAGCCAAACGCGATTAAAAAGCTTATGGAAGTGCTGGGCAAGCGCTATAATGATCGTAAGGGAGGTTACACGCGAATTGTGAGGCTGAATAATCGGCAGGGGGATGGCGCTAAAATGGTGCAGATAGAGCTGGTTTAAATTCAAAATTAATAATCATGGGAAATATAAATAGACAATTACATAAAATTGACGCGGACGGGAAAGCGGCTGGGCGTCTGGCCAGCGAGATCGCGATTCTTTTGCGCGGGAAAAATAAGCCTGAGTTTGCGCCGAATATTGATGGCGGCGATATCGTGGAAGTAGTTAATATCAGCAAGCTTAAATTTACCGGCAAGAAACTGGATAATAAAAAATATTACAGCTATTCCGGATATCCGGGCGGGCTTAAAGAGAAAAAAATGCGCGATGTTTTTAAAGCTGATCCAGGCGAAGTATTAAAACGGGCAATAAGAAAAATGCTGCCGGCTGTTAAATTTCGTAATGATATGTTAAAGAGATTAATTATTAAATAGAATATGGATAAAAAAGAATCCTCCTCTGCCACCTCCTCCGCCAAGGCTACGGCGGTCAAGAAACCTGCGGCAGATAAGGAGAAAAAAGAAAATTCAACAAAAAAAACAGAAACGCTTAAATTAAAGGGGCGCTATACCGGCGTGGTTGGAAAACGAAAAGAAGCGGTTGCCCGGGTCAGAATGTATAAAAATGGCAGCGGTCTGATTATTGTCAATAAAAAATCTTTTAAAGAATATTTTCCCGTTATTCAGCAGTCTGTAATTCAGCAGCCGCTTAAGCTGACCGGGAATTTAAAAAGCCTTAACTTTTCCTGCCTGGTTCGCGGCGGCGGAAAAAAGGGCCAGTCTGAAGCAATCCGCCACGCGATTACCAATGGCTTAATTAAGCTTGATGAAAATTATAAACCCGCCCTAAAAGCCAAGGGCTGGGTTACCCGCGATGCCAGAAAGAAAGAGCGCAAAAAGCCGGGGTTGAAGAAAGCCAGGCGCGCGCCGCAATGGAGCAAGCGTTAGTTTTTACACAATTCAATGTTAAAATATGAAAAACTGCCAAATATGGCAGTTTTTTATGGATTTTTTTTATACTAAAATAATTGACAATTATTTTTGTAT
>JAGLPO010000116.1 GCA_023137275.1 Candidatus Parcubacteria bacterium
CTACCTTTGCTAGTCTAGAGCCTTAATAATTAATTTCTAAATATTTAAAACGCTCCATACAATCCTACAACCCAGCCCAACAAAAACAAACCGCAATCATCCGTTTGAACCCCGCCCAGGCATAAATGCTAGGGCTAGATTTTTAGCTTGTAATCCCCATAAATAGGGATATTAGTATAAACGTTTTAATTTTATAGCCCCATTTATGGGGCTTGCAATCTTTTCGGTAGCCCTGCCGTTTACGGCTGGGCGGATAAAATCACAATATTTTTTTGTGTTTTATTATTTGGCATTTTTTTAACTTTTTAAGACCTTAAAATATAATTTTTCGTCTAAAATTTCGTCTAAAATAAATTATCTCGTCTAAAACCTATTTAAACATTTCACAATATCAATTTATCTAAAAGTATTACTAAAAGTATTACTAAAAAAATAAATATTTAGTTAAACTTTCACCCATCTAGGATGTCTTGTTGTTCCTTTATTTTTAATAGATTTATCCTTTTTAGACATTGCATAAACTATATTTCTTGCCTTATTTTTCTTTTGCTGTTCATCTAAAATATTTGGAAGTATATCTAAAATTAATTTATCAATTTCACTTCTGGAAACTTCTTTGTATCTTTCCAAATATTCTAAAATCATTTTCTTGTAATGATCATCTTTAAATCCTCTATTTTTAATATAAGAACTCTGATCACCTGTAACTCTCGCGACAATAGAAGAAATATACAAATTCGGGCTCTTCCCTTCAATAAGCCCCATTTTTCTTAATGTTTTATTTTCTTCGCTTGTTATTTTTTTTCTTTTCTGAACTTTATCCAGAGCCATTATAATTTTAAGATCTAAATTTGGAATTTGCGCTAATTTTCTTGCATATTTAATATCCAAAACCTTGCCGATTATCGTAAGTTTAACTCTGTTGTTTGATAAATCATATTCTGGTAATGGAAAAAATTTATTTTTTTGCGAAATAAACATTTTTTTAATACCACTGCCGATAGTGTCAATCATATTCACCTTTACCATCGCATCAGCAAAAAATTTATTTCTATAATACTCCGATGGTGAATCAGTCTCAATAACATTCTCAATCGTCTTTGGTATAAACGATCCAAGATTAGAAAAAATAAGACTGCCATCTTCGTTTTCTACAATATTTATCTTTCCGCCCATTTCATAGTCTTGATGAACTATTGCATTGTTCAATGCCTCACGGATAGTGTTAGGATCATATCTATCAATCTCATCTGGAAAAAGCGAGTGATCAGAAATATATCTATATCTTAAATTCCTAATCTTTTTATAAACATCTGTCACTGATAATATAAGCGGACATGTAAAATGCTCATAATCTTTTTCTACTCCATTATGATCTTTTAATATCCAAGATATTTTTGTTGTTCCCGGACTGACAAAATGTTCAGATTCTGGCTTGCCAAGCAATATGATAGCGGCCCTGGTAATTTGTCCATTTATTGTCAAACCGGCCTTATTTAAAAAAGTTACAGTATCCCATTGCCGAATCTCTCTTTTAGAAATTCTAGGATGCTTTGTTGTAAAACCTTGTTTTGCTTTTTTGATTGCTCTTAAATCCAAATCGCCGACACTTGCCTCATGACAAATTTCCATACTCCAGTCTTTTTGTTTTTTCTGATTTCGTATTCTATCAATCTTTTCAATTCCTAACGAAGTTAACACTTCACCGTCTCTTGCATGAAAATACCCACCCCATCCAATTGGAATGCCTTGAGGCGCTGGCGGTATTTCAAATAATATAATTCTCTTGCCGTCTTTATTAATTTCATATATTTCCATAAAAGAAATATTGGTTGTAGTTTTTTGCGATACTTCTGATTTTAAACTATCTAAATCAACTCTATTTTTTCTAAATGCAGTGCCGACTATATCTTTATTGTCCTTAATTCCAAAAATAAGCCAGGCTGACTTTCTATTTTTTAAATTCGCCTCATTGCTTAACGCGCTAAAATATTTACCGATTTTTCTGAAATCAAAACCATTTTTTGCCTCTTTCCACTCAACAACTTCTGTTTCTCCAGGAAGAGTCATTAGCTTATTAAACTTTTCCGTAATGTCCATATAATATTTTAAATTTATTTAATTTCTAAATATTTTAAACGTTTAATTGTTCTTTAATCATACCACTATAACGAAAAAAATGTATTATGTTAATAGAGCGTTCAACTCCTGAACCAATTTTAACCATTTCGTCCACTTGGACAAAATGGTTGTGGATAATTTTATTTAATATTTAACTCTTTTAAATGTTTTTTCATTTCACTTTCCAGCTTTGCAATTTCCGGATCAATTTTATCCAATTCTTTTAAATTAGCTGATATATCAACCTCCTCTTCCTCCTCAAAAGTGTCTACATATCTAGTAATATTCAAATTAAAATCATTCTCTTTTATTTCATTAAAGCCAACAACTCTGGAAAATTTATCAATCGTTTTTTTGTCTTTGTAAGTCTTAAAAATTTTCTCAATATTTTCATTGCTAAGTGAATTTTGCGCTTTGCCGGGAACAAATTCTTTTGACGCTTCAATAAATAGAATGTCTTTTTTCTTTTCGTTTGCCCCGCCCTTTTCTCTTGATCTGTCTAATATCAAAATTGCCACTGGAATACCAGTAGTTTGAAAGAGCCCTGCAGGCAAACCGATAACCGCGTCAATTACATTTTCCTCAAGCATTGCTTGTCTTATCTTGCCTTCAGCGCCGCCTCTAAACAAAACGCCATGCGGAACAATAACAGCAACTCGCCCCTGTTTTGGCTTGGCAACTTCCATCATGTGGGATATAAAAGCAAAATCGCCTTTATCTTTGGGTGGAATGCCGCGCCAAAATCTATTATATTTGTCGCTTGTCGCGTTTTCGGCTCCCCATTTTTTCAAAGAGAACGGAGGATTAGCAATCACGAGGTCAAACTTCATAAGCTTGTCATTCTCTACTAATAAGGGGTTATTAAGCGTATCGCCCCACTCAAGTCTGGCTGAATCTTTTTCGTGAAGAAAAACATTCATTCTGGCCAGCTGATATGTCGACCCGGTTGACTCTTGACCGTATAACGCGTAATTTTTTGATCCCTGTTTTTCAATTTCTTCACCGGCCAAAAGCAATAATCCGCCAGACCCCATGGCCGGATCGCATATCCTATCGCCGCTTTTCGGTTGGGCTAATTTCGCTAAAAGTTGAGCGACCGATCGAACTGTAAAAAACTCTCCGGCTTTTTTGCCGGCATCAGCGCCAAACCTCTCAATCATATACATATATGAATTGCCGATAATATCATCATCAACTTCGCTTAAATCAATTTTTTGAAAATCTTGAATCAAATACCGGATCATTCTATTACGCTGTTCAAGCTTGCCTAGAGTATTTTCAGAATTAAAATCAAGAGAAGTTAAAATGCCTTCCAATTTTTCTTTATTTTCATCTTCAATTTTTGCCAAAACTTTATTAAGCTCTTCCCCGATATTATCTTGTTCAACTACGCCATAAATATAATCAAACGATGTATTTGGAGGCAAATAAAAACGGCCTGTTTTTAATTTATCCTGCACGCGGCTTGCTCCGCCAAATCTTTCTTGATACTTTGCTTCCTGTTTTTTAAACAAATCGCTTAAATATTTATAAAAAAGCATTATTAGCACATAATTTTTATAAACTCCGCCATCCAGACCGATTCTGGAAGTATCCGCGGCCGCCCAAAGTATTTTATTTAATTCCTCTTGTGTAATGGTTTTATTAGGCATATTTTTATTTATTTAATATTTTACCAACCGCACTTTCAATAATGCTGTTGATTAATATTTTTTTAGTATTTAACTTATTCTGAAGAGCAATATTGTTTTTATATAAATTTACAATAACTTGCTGTTCTCTTATTTCCGGGATAACAACATTAATATTCTCTAAATCTTTCCTAAGTATGATTTTAATAGCTCCCCCTGTTAAAAATTTATTAATTTCTTTCTGCCCGGCGGTTGAATTCAGGTATATTGCTAAATACTCAGGGTTTACTTTTTCTTCAAATGGCCGTAAAATATAAATTGAAGATGATGCGATGATATTTTTCAGATTTCCTTTATAAACACCCGCCCTGAATTTTCCTCTGACCGAAATAATTACATCACCCTCTTTGATCAAAGCATTGGTTTTAAATATTTGATGATTTATTTTTACTAATTGCTTATCGTCAATATAAAGATTGCCGGATATATCTTTGGCCTGAATAACCAAGCCTTTCCCGCTCTCTTCTGATTTTAGCGCAGTTCTAAAAGTGTACCCGGCTAATACTTTTGTTATAGATTTTATATTTTTTTTATCTTGCATGCTAACAGTATACTGCATACAAAAATAATTGTCAATTATTT
>JAGLPO010000117.1 GCA_023137275.1 Candidatus Parcubacteria bacterium
GACATATGTCACTTGCTTCTACATTATTTTTATTTCCCCAAACAGTTATAAAGAGATTGTCGGAATTTTTGAAAATAGAGTTTTTATTTATCTAAATTATCAGCCCGAGCCGTTGGAAAAGTTAAATTTATAAATCTTTAACCATTTATTGTAATATTATGAAAATTTTAAAAGATTGGTGGAATGCAAATTCAAAAAAGAACAGAATATTAATTTCAGTTATTGTGTCCATTTTTTTAATACATATCGTTTATGGAATAATTGATTTAATTAGCACTACGATTTATCATCATGGATTAGCTTCAGTGTTTAAGGGCGATGGTTTTTTTGGTGCATTTATAGTATTTGCATTTACTTGGTTTATTATGATATATTCTTTTATTATACTTATAACTGGAGTTGCCTTTAATTGGCCAATTGTATATATAATTTTTGTTCTTTTAGCATGGGCTTCGCTGTTCTTACTTATAAAATACACCAAGGGAATGAAACTCTTATTAAGAATTATTTATATTTATCTTATTCCTGCTTTGATAATGAGCTTGGGATATTTGTGGCATCTTCCACTTCATTAATAATAAAAAAAATCAAATAAAATGAAAAAACAAAAAAACAAACAAATATGTCCAGTTGAAAAGGCAGGTGGGCTAGATAATAAAATTAGAAGATGGTTACAGAATCCACAAAAAATATTGAAGGGTTATATAAAAGAAGGAATGGTAGTTTTGGATGTAGGCTGTGGTCCTGGTCTTTTTTCCGTTGAAATGGCCAAGATGGTTGGAAAATCTGGCAGGGTTATTTCCGCGGATTTACAGGAAGGGATGCTTCAAAAATTAAAAATTAAAATTCAAGGAACAGAAATTGAGAAGAGAATTAAACTACATAAATGCGAAGAAGATAAAATTGTGGTTTCAGAAAAAGTTGATTTTATTTTAGCTTTCTATATGGTTCATGAAGTTCCTGACCAAAAAAAATTCTTTAAAGAAATAGAATCCATATTAAAACCGAAGGGGAAAGTTCTTATTGTAGAACCAAAATTTCATGTTTCTAAAAAGGCTTTTGAAAAAACGATAATAGATGCTAAAGACATCGGTTTAAAACCTATCGAAAAACCAAAAATAATTTTTAGCAGGACGATGATTTTAGAAAAATAATTAAATATATAAAAATATTTATTAATAAACTAACATGGAAAGAAAAGAAATTCACTGGTCTAAATTTGCTTCTGATTTTGAAGAGCGAAATAATTATATTGTAGGCGAAGACAACTTGAAAATAATCAAATCATATTTATCGAAACAAAAAAATTTAGGCAAAACACTTGAACTTGGTTGTGGAGATGGAATTTATTCTGATATCCTGAGGCATGAAGCAAAACATCTTACTGCTACCGATTTTTCTGATGAAATGGTGACTGTTGCAAAAAGACGATTTAAGGACATAAAAAACGTTAATATTGAAAAAGCTGATTGTTTTAATCTTCCTTATTCTAATTCCAGTTTTAATACAGTTTTTATGGCAAATCTTCTACACGTTATCTCTGAACCAGAAAAAGCTGTTGCAGAATGTAAAAGAGTATTAAAGAAAAATGGAAAGTTAATAGTCATTAGTCTTACTACTGAGGGGATGACTTTTTTTAATAAACTTGGAATGATGTATCGTTATTTGAAAACTTATGGCAAGCCACCATCTACTGCACAAACATTGACTGTCAAAAAAACACGAAAAATATTGGAAGGTTATAGGTTTGAAATTGAAGAAGCAAAATTAATTGGAAATAATGTGAAAGCTATTTTTGTAAAAGTGATAAATAGTAAATATTATAAATAAACATTAACAATAAACTAATGGAGGAAAATAATATGATAAAGAAAGGAATAAAGGAAAAAATAGAAAAATATAAGGGGTTTTTGGGTTTCTTTGGATTTTTGGGATTTTTAGGAATAAGCTCAGATCATCCTTTGGGATATCTTTGGTTTGGTTGGTTTTTATGGTTCATTTGGTTTAAGCATTTTTTTAAAAACAAAAAGTGACTAAATGCATAGGAGTTTTGTATTTCTCCCCAACAAATACAACTAAGAAAATTTGCATGGCTGTAGCTTTGGGAATGGGAGAAAAAAATCCACAGATATTAAATATGACTCTTCCAGATTTTCGAGCTAAAATAATTGCTAATCCAAATACAATTACAGCCAAAATAGATCATTTAGTTATTGGATCTCCTGTTCATTCTGGTAAACTTCCACTTCAGGTTTTGGAGTGTCTTAAATTCATCAAGGGAAATGAAATAAAAACTACTGCGATAGTAGTTTATGGAAATAGAGGCTATGGGATTTCTCTTCATAGTATGGTTGAACAACTTTTTAAAAATGAGTTTAATGTCGTAACTGCGGGCACATTCATTGGTCAACATTCATACCCGGATATAGTTCCTATCGCTTTAGGTCGACCAGATAAGTCGGATATAAAAAAGGCACAAGAGTTTGGAATACAAAGTTTAAATGTAACAAAAAAATTAAGTATCCAAGATATTCCAATTCAAATTGATAGTTTTTCTAAGTCTGAAAAATATGATGTTATCAAGCCCACGTATAATAAGGAACTTTGTATACAATGTGGAGTATGTGCAAAAAGTTGCCCTATGGGTATATTATTGCCTACAGGTAAATATTTGAATAAAGAGGCAGAAAAACAATGCATAGGATGTATGGCTTGTGTAAGGGTTTGTCCAAAAAATGCAAGAATTGCTAAGGTTAATCTTGCGATAAAAGTGATTATGAAAATAATTTTAGGACGAGCATTGAAAAAACGGAAAGAGCCTTTTGTGATTATTTCTGAAAAATAAAGGTTTACTAGAATCTTTTTTCAAAAACATAAGATAAATTTTTAAATAATTTTTAACAATAAATTTCTATGATAGAAAATTATTATATATCTCGAAAGAAAAAACTCTTGAAAGATTTTGATAAGACGGTAAAATGCTTGAAAAAGACAATGGTAATTCATTATGATGATAACTTTATTGACATTATTATAAGAGAAACTCGTCAAAAATATGAATCACTTATCCCAGAATTACCTTATATTGGGGGCAGTAAAAATCCTTTGACGGAATCACTTATGGTATCCGCTAGGGCATTGGCATTATATAAAGTAATGAAAAATCATAATAAGACGGCGAATGAAATTGGTAAAATTATTTATGAAGCAGAAAAATTACGTCTTGCCATGTATCCTAAATTGTTACGTTGCATTGTTGGGAGATTGATGTTTACTAGGATTTTTATAAATAAAATGAAAAAGTTAGCGGCAAAGTCACGAAAACGACAATATAAGGGAGACTGGGTAAGTAAAGTCGTTGATGGTGACAATGAAAATTTTGATATAGGGATAGATTACACAGAATGCGGTATTTGTAAATTTTACCATGTCCAAAATGCAGATGAGTTTACAAAATATATTTGCTCGCTTGATTTTCTTATGAGTAGAGCATGTTATTTAGGACTGGCCCGTACAATGACAATCGCCGAAGGTTTTGAGAAGTGTGATTTTCGGTGGAAAAAAGGTAGAGAAATAAAACAAGAGTAACATTTTTGAAGTTTTTTAGATAAATAAAAATCAGGCTTCAGGATTTTTTGGAATAATTTCTTAGTGTTGATTTATTCAATAAGTCATGTATGATTTTTTATATAAGATTTTTATAAGTTTCTTATTGCTGTGTTGCACAATTAATCCTT
>JAGLPO010000118.1 GCA_023137275.1 Candidatus Parcubacteria bacterium
CTAATTGATACCGCATTGAAAAATCCTGCGCCATTCTTGCCATGCTGTCATAAACAGCCACATCTCCGTGCGGGTGGTATTTTCCTAAAACTTCTCCGACTACTGTAGCGGATTTTCTAAATTTAGCGCTTGATTTCAAGCCTAAATCCCACATAGCGTAAAGAATTCTGCGATGCACTGGCTTTAATCCGTCGCGGACATCAGGCAGGGCGCGCGCGATAATCACGCTCATCGCGTAGTCTAAATAACAATCCTTCATCTCCCCTGAAATTTTTTGTTCAATAATTTTTCCGCTAAAATCATGGCTTGCCTGTTTTTCTATTTTTTTATTTTCCATAATTAATTAAATTTTTATAAATAAAAATCACCTGTTAACCAGGCTCTTTTTATTTAAGTATAACATTTTTTTCATTATTTGCAACCTTTAAAAAAATTATCTCTAACGAATTTAAAGAATGTCATTAAATCTTTTGCATCCATCATATTAATTTTCTAATCATAGGCAAAATTTTAAGGGCGGCTTTTTCACCTGATTTAATAGTTTTTTTAACTTCTTTATTATCAAAAAATTTACTCCATCCGACCAATCCTATTTCTCCAACTTTTGGCTCAATAAGAATGTCAGCTGTTTTTAAAGAATTTTGCGCCAGATGATACCTCAATATATTTAACGCCCTTATCGGCACTTTAGTTAAATTAATGTTTTTATCCAAATCATTTTTTAATCCATTGTTAAAAGAAGCATTATCAAGATTAACAGCTATTACTATATCCGCTCCCATCGCGCGCGCCGCGTCGTCTGGCAATGGATTTGATAGTCCGCCGTCAGCCAATAATTTATTTTTATATTTCAAAGGCTGAAAAACAACAGGAACCGACAAACTTGCCCTTATTGCTTTAATAATATTACCATGTTTAATATCAACCTCTTTGCCCGTAGATAAGTCGGTGGCTATAACTACAAGAGGAATTTTTAAATTATCAAAATTTAAATCGCTTGAAATCCATGTTTTAATTAAATTCTCTAATCTTTTTCCTTTAACTAACCCTCCATTAAAAGTCGGATCAACTATTGACAACCCTGTTCTCCATGTGGCTTCCAAAGCTATTTTCTCTAATTTATCTATATCTTGATTTGCGGCGTAAAAAGCGCCGACCAAAGCGCCAATGCTTGATCCAGCGATATAATCAATGGGAATATTATTAGCCTTTAAAGCTTTAATAACGCCAATGTGCGTTAGCCCCTTAACTCCGCCGCTCCCTAAAGCCAAGCCGATTTTTAGTTGTTTTTTATTTGCCATAATTTATTTTTTTTACACGCTAACTAATTAGATACTGATATTATATCCCCATTTTTTAATTCATAATTACCTTCAATAACTATTATATCATTTTCAGATAATCCTTCAACGATTTTTACTTCATTGTTATTAACAATTTCTGTTTTAATTGTTTTAATGATAATTTTATTATCGCAGCCGATTGTATAAACTTTTTCAAGCCCGTCCTTAATAAATATCGCTGATTTAGGAATAGCCAAAATATATTCTTGTTTTTTAGTAATAATTTCCAAGCTGGCTATCATACCAGCTTTAATTTTTTCATCTTTATTGTCTAACTGAATTTTTATTGGAAATTTTTTGCTTATTGAATCAGCCACCGAACTGATATAATAAACATTGCCGACAAACTCCTCGTCGGGATAAGCGGCGCAAGAAATTTTAGTTTCCTGTCCGAAAGCAACTTTGCCTATATCAAATTCAGTTAAAGACAATTCTATTTTTATGCCACTTGTGTTAACAATGCTTGCCACAGGATTGCCGGCTGCAGCCATTTCCCCACTGTCAATAAATATTTGATTGACTATGCCAGAAATCGGCGCAGGGATAGTTGTATTGTTTAATTGCGCTTGCGTATAATCTAATTGCCCTTGAGCTGCAGCAATCTGTTGGTCTGCCCGTTTTTTCACACCTTCTAAATTTATTTGCGTTAATTCCAACTGCTTTTGAACCGCGTCAATTTGCGATTTAGATTGGCTTTCCGCTAAAATTAAGGCTTGCTGCTTAATATCCAAAGCGCTTTGTGCTGTTTCGTAAGCCGATTGAGCTGTGTCGCTGCTTGAAACATCTGCCAATTTAGCATTAATGATTGTCTGCTGGTTGGCTTGCAAAGAACTAATCGCAGATTGAATGCTCGCTAAATTAGCGTCAATTGATGTTTTTAAAGCATTAAGATCAACTGAAGTAAAATCGCTCGTTGTTATTGTGTTGTCTAATAATATTTTAGTTTTAACTAATGTCTCCCTTGTTGAATTTAAAGAATTGCCGACTTCATCTATTAAATCGTCTATTTCTAATAAAAAATAATTATTACTTAAATTATTATAATTAATATCAGAAGTTTCATAATCGTTTTTTGCCTGAAAAAATAAGTTTTTTGTATTAGTTAGAGTTTGCGATTTTTTTGCTCCTAAAACATTTTTATAGTCATTATTGGCTGACGGATCTCCAGGGCTTTCACCGATAATGTTGCCGACAGCCGTCAATGCTGTTTTAATGGCTGTTAAATTGCTTTGCATTGTTGTTTTAATATTATCATACGCGTTTTGGATTGTTTGTTCATTTGTGTTTTTTATATTTATCAAAGATTTTTTCGCGCTATTCATTGAAATTTGCGCGGACTCTATAGTTAATTTTGAATTATTGGTATTTTCCGCCGCGTTTATTTTAATATTTTCTAAATTAATTTTTGTCGCAGCCACGGTTAATTCAGCCGCGCTAATATCCTGATTAGCTGACGCGATCGTGTTAGTTATGCTGGATTGCGCGTTATTATATGATACCAGCAACGCGCTATCTTGTTCTAATTGAATTAAAATTTGATTCGTCCCGACCTCTTCTCCCTCGCGCGCATATATGCCAACTACTTTGCCGCTTACTTTTGGGCTCACTATTACCTCATCCATGGGCTGAGCCGTACCTGACAGAGAAATATCACTGCTTATGGTTTTCGGCGATAACTTATATGTCTGCACCGCGATTATATTTTCATCAGCGGATTCAAAATTAACCGCTGGTTCATTTTTGCCAGCTAAAAAAATATATCCAAAAATAATCAAATTGATTATTAAAATAGCGCCGATTATTTTTATTGCCTTGTTTATAATTAAATTTTTCATATATTTTCAATTATTTTATTGTTATTAATTTATTAATTTATTGGTTTGCGGAAATTAAAATTATTTCCCATTTATAATTCTTTCCGCTCTCACATAGATCTTTTTAGAAAATTTCTCTACTAAACTATAAATTACAGGAATTACAACTAAAGTCAGTAAAGTAGAAACCAACAGCCCGCCAATCACGGCAATCGCCATTGGGCGCATCATTTCCGCTCCTTCTTGCCGCGCTAAAGCCATCGGCAGCATTCCTAATATAGTAGTGATGGAAGTAATTAAAATCGGACGCAAACGGGTTGTTCCGCCTTTAACTAAAGCGTCAAATTTATTCATTCCTTTTTTTCTTAATTGATTTACATAATCAATTAAAACAATAGCGTTATTTACCACGATGCCAGCCAGCATTATAACTCCCATAAAAGACGGTAAAGACAACGATTGTCCCGTGATAAACAGAGCTAAGCCAACCCCGATAAAAGCCAAAGGCATTTCAAACATAACAATAAATGGGTGAACAAGCGACTCAAATTGCGAAGCCATAACCATATAAACCAATAAAATTCCCAAAGCTAATGCCCAGCCCAAAGTGGCAAAAGTATCTTGCATCTGTTTATACGAACCGCCGTATTCTATAAAATACCCTGAAGGCAATTCATAATTGCTTAATCTTGTTTTTATATCTTTTACCGCGCTGCCAACATCCCTGCCAATAACATTTGCCGTAATGGCAACTACTCTTAGTTGGTCTTCCCTGCTAATTTTTATCGGACCCTCGCCTTTGGAAATTTTAGCTACCTGCTTTAATGGTACTTGATTGCCAAACGGAGTGGTAATTGTGAAATTTTTTATTTGCTTAACATCATCCCTGTAAATTTTATCGTAGCGAATTTTTATGTCTGTTTCCTCTCCGCCTTGGCGCAGTTGAGTGGCTACCATGCCTTGCATGGAATTTTTTACAGCTGAACCGATTTGACCTACGGTTAAGCCTAAGCGCGAAGCCCTTTCCCGATCAATATTAATGACTAATTCAGGCTTGCCTTGGCTTAACGAAGTATCAATATCGCGCAAACCTTCTATGTTATTAATTTTTTGCGCGATTTCATCAGCTGTATTTTTTAAAATTTCCAAATCCTTGCCAAAAATTTTTATTTCCACGGGATAATTTGAACCGCTTATTAAAATTTTGCTTATATCCATAAAATTAATTTCCAAATCTCTTATCTTGGGAAGCTTTTTTCTGATTATATCTTGAATTTCTTCAGCTGAATATTCTCTGTCTTTTTTGTCTTTTAATCTGATAAAAATTTGCGCTTCATTAACACCGGCCGCTCCAAGCCCCAAAGCAACACTCTCGCTTCTGCTGGCTTCATCTAAGCCGACAAAACTGGTGATAGCCGATATTCCATTAATATCAACCAAATCATTTTCTATTTGGCTGATAATTTTATCAGTTTCGTCCAAAGATGTGCCGATAGGCATTTTTACGCCTAACAGCATCATGCCTTGATCGCTAATCGGCATAAATTCCGTGCCAATAAACGGCGCTAAAGCAACAGTGCCCGCTAACAAACCGATCGTAACGGCCATGGTTTTAAAACGATTGTTCAATGACCACCGCAAAGTTTTTTCATAGATATTTTTTATTTTAATAAAATATTTTTCACCTGACGCTTTTTTATAATCTTCAACCAGCTTCCTTTTTTTAAAAATCTTTGAAGCGACCATCGGCACTAATGTCAAAGCCACAAACAAAGAGGAAAACAGAGCGAAAATAATCGTTAAAGACAATCCCCGCGATATTTGCCCGGCAATGCCAGTACCCAAAGCCATTGGCAAGAATACGGCGATGCTGGTTAAAGTGGCGGCTGTAATTGCCATTGCCACTTCATTGGCGCCAATTATAGCCGCTTTTCGCCTTTTACCGATTTTTCCCAAATGCCTGTAAATATTTTCAATTACAACTACCGCGTTATCAACAAGCATTCCTATACCCAAAGCCAACCCGCCTAAAGTCATTAAATTCAAAGTATAACCGATGATATAAAGAGGTATAAAAGTGGCAATTAATGACAAAGGAATAGCCATGGCAATAGCCAGGGTCGGCCGCCAATTTCGCAAAAAAAGATAGATCATCAGCATTGCCAGCAATCCGCCAATTACCCCGCTTTGTGTCACGGAGTTGGTTGAAGTTTTAATTAAATGGCTTTGATCCATTACTAATTTAAAATCAATATTTCGGGATAAAGATTTTTCTAATTTTGGCATCTCATTTTTAATTGTCTCAACAACTTGCGAAGTATTAGCTCCTGACTGCTTGCTTGCTAACAATAGAATACTGTTTTTTTTATTGGTGCGGCAATAACTCCTTGTCTCTTTATGCGTATTAATAATTTGCGCGACATCTTTTAAATAAATCGGCGCGCCGTTTTTAACAACAATAACCGTATTTTTTATCTCTTCTAAATCTTTAAATTCTCCCGCTGTCCGCAAAGAAAATTCCCGCAAACCCTGTTCAATAAATCCGCCGGACAAATTAATATTTTCTCCGCGCAAAATTTGCGCAATTTGAATTTGTGTTATGCCGAAAGACTCTAATTGCGGCTTATTCAGCTTAATTAAAATTTCCCGCTCTTGTCCGCCGCGCAGTTCAACCGAGGCCACGCCGTCTAATCTTTCAATTTTATCTTTAATATTATCCTCTAATATTTTTTTTAATTCTAAAATATTCACGCTGTCCGAGGTAACGCCATAAGCCAGCACAGGCATAGCACCCACATCCATCTTCACAACCAAGGGCTTATTAGCGTCCGGCGGTAAATAATCCTCTATTAATCCTAGTTTATCCCGAATATTCTGAGCCGCAAAATCAACATTGGTTCCGCTGTTAAATTCAACCATTACCATTGATACTCCTTCCTGGGAAACAGACTTGATTATTTTTACATCCTTAACCGCAGCCAGCGCGTCTTCAATCGGCTTAGTCAAGACATCTTCAATATCTTCGCTAGTTACTCCAGGATATGAAGTAATTACAGATACTACCGGAAATTCAATGTCTGGCAGCATATCCAGCCCCAAACGGCTGAAAGAAATAAAACCAAAAACCACAATGATCAAAACCATCATTGTTATAGTTACGGGCTTGTCAACTGAAAATTTTGGCAGGTTCATAATAGACAGCTCTAATTATTTATTATGTTAACTTCATCACCATCCTTTAATTTATAATTGCCGTTAATTACCACTATATCGCCCTCAACTAATCCGTCTTTAATCAATGTCATCTCTTCATTAGATTCGGTTTTAATTGATAATATTTTTATACGTTTGTTTTTATCAACCGTATAAACTTTTTCAAGGCCTTCTTCTGCGAATATTGCCGTATCAGGAATTACCAGCACATCCTTTTGCTCTTCTGACAATATTTTAACCTGTGCCACCATACCGGCTTTAATTCTCTTATCTTCATTGGAAACCTGAATTTTAATAGGAAATTTTTTGCTTGTTTGATCCGCAACCAGGCCAACATAATAAATATTGCCTAAAAATTTCTCCTCAGGGTAAGCAGACAATGAAATACTTGCTTCTTGGCCGTCTGACACTCGTCCTATATCAAATTCTGTCACAGCCAATTCAATTTTTATACTTTCCGTGTTAATAATACTGGCTATTGGTCTCCCTGCTATTGCCATCTCACCGGTTTCAATCAAAGTTTGATTTAAAATGCCGGAAATCGGAGCAATAATCGCGGTATTTTTTAATTGAGCGCTAATTGAATTAACTTGACCCTGCGCTGAACTAACTTGAAGCGTAGCTCTTTTTTCAGCGCTCTCAAGATTCGCTTTTATTGACTCAAGTTGTTTTTCGGCCGCGTCAACTTGCGTTTTGGCCTGCGCTGTGGCCAATATCAGCCCCTGCTTTGCCCTTTCTAAATTTTTCTCAGCTAAATCATAAGCAGTTGCCGCGCCGTCACCACTGCTTGTGTCTAAAAGTTTCACGTTAACAATCCCCTGCTGACTAGCCTGAAGAGTGCTAATAGCAGAATTTACACTTGTTAAATTTGTATTAATGGAAGTTTTTAATGTAGATAAATCACTGGAAGTAAAACCGCTTTTAGTAATTGTGTTATCAAGCATAATTAGAGTTTGATTCAAGGCGTTTTTCATTAAGTTTAAAGACACGCTCATTTCATTCGATATTAAATCTATTTCAGTATATAAAAACGAAGAATTTAAACCGTAATAGTTATTTTCAGTATTTTCATAGCTTCTTTTTGCCTGCAGAAATAAGCCCTTAGCACTACTTAAACTTTGCAAATTTCTCACGCCCAGGACACTCTCATAATCATCATTGGCAGCGCTTGTCCCGGGATCTTCACCAATTATATTGCCTACGGCGGTTAGAGCGGTTTTTATGGTTAACAAATTACTCTGCATTATTGATCTGATATTATCATAAGCATTTTGAATAGATTGCCCGCTGGAATTTTGAATATTACCCAATGACTTTTCAGCGCTCTCAAGGGCAATCTTGGCTGAATCCACTGCTAATTCAGCATTTCTAATATTTTCTTCCGCGTTAATTCTTGTATTTGTCAAATTCATTTCAGCGGTTGCCACTGCCAATTCAACATTGCTAATATCTTGATTTACGGCCGCGATTGTATTTGTTAAAGCAGTTTGAGCATTATTGTATGAAGCCAAAAGAGTAAAATCTTGCTCAAGCCGGGCAATAACTTGTCCGGCATTAACACTTTCGCTTTCTTTAGCAGAAAAACTAACAACTTTACCGGTCATTTTCGGACTCACCATAACCTCGTCTAAAGGCTTGGTTATACCTGACAAACTAATGCCTTTACTAATATTTTGAGGAGCTATTTTAATGGTTTCAACGGATATTATCCGCTTTTTTTCATCTATGGCATTGATCTCAGTTTCATTATTATCAACCAATAAGCCGCATGCTGACGTTGTTAAACCAACCGATAACAAAACACCGATTATTGCTTGTTTGCTAATTTTGTTTAAAATTACATTTTTCATAAATATTTAGGCTCTAGACTAGCTAAAATAC
>JAGLPO010000119.1 GCA_023137275.1 Candidatus Parcubacteria bacterium
GTTCAGTATATCCAGGACTAATCATCCGCTGTTTAAAGAAAGGCGTGAAATGGACGGCTGTGTTAAAAAATAAACAGGAAAAACAAAAGTTAACAGGCAAGCAGATTATTGAGCTGGCTAAAATCTGCGCTAATATTGAAAAGCATTATAAAAAGCCACAGGATATTGAATGGGCGTTTAAAGACGGGAAATTTTACATAGTGCAGAGCCGGCCGATCACGACTTTGTAAAAAAATTAAAATATATTATGTTAAAAAAAATTGAAAAAACAATATCCAGAGATTTGCCTTTGGTAAATATTTTTGCATGGCATAAAGGTTTTACGATAGGCATGAAAAAATGGCTGGGCTGGAGCTATTCTGATGTTGTATTTTATGTTCATGACGGTTATTCCGATATAATGAGGCTGCCAGAAGAACATTTACGAATTTTTAAAGAATTAGTGTTAAATAAAATAGATAATGAGCCAAATTGGTTTAATGAAGAATATGATAAATTTATAGAGCTCACGGATGAGATTTATAAATCTTTTGATGGATGTAAAAAAAGCAAGAAAATTAGCAATAACGAATTAATATTAAATTATAGTAATTACATAAAATATATAGAATCTATTATGGGGTTATATGTTGTTATGATATATTTGCCAATATGGTGTGAAAACAATAAAAAGTTAATGGCAAAATATAACAAAGTTATCAACTTATCAATTCAAGGAAGAAAGAAGTCCGAGCAGATATTTCCAAGGGGTGACAAATTAGTTAATAATATTTTAGATTATATTAGAAATAAAACAAAATTTAGCAAAGAGCTATTACATTTTTTATCAAAAGATGAGTTGTTTGATTTTTTAGCTAACGACAAAAAACTAAATGAATCAAAATTAAAAGAAAGAAGAAAAGGATTTATTTTTTGCAAAAAAGGAATTATTTTGATTAATGATAAGCCGATTAAAAAAGTTTTTGCGGATTTGGGATATGATTATCAAACAGTTGATAATCTTAATTTAAAAGAATTAAAAGGAAGTGTTGCTTGCAAGGGAATTGTAAAGGGAAAAGTAAAGGTTATAATGAGTAAGAAGAAGATTTCATCAATAAAAATTAATGAAATTTTGGTTGCCTCAATGACTACGCCTGAATATTTGCCGGCAATGAAAAAAGCCGTTGCTTTTGTTACTGACGAAGGCGGCATTACCTGCCACGCGGCAATAGTTGCGCGGGAGTTAAACAAGCCCTGTATCATCGGCACGAAAATTGCCACACAAGTTTTGCGTGACAATGATTTGGTAGAGGTTGACGCGGACAGAGGGATTGTTACTATTATTAAAAAAGCAAAGTAGAATTTAATTAACCATCGATATGTTGTTTCTAATAATGTACAATAATAGTACATTATTAGAAATGATTTTTATGAGGGAAAAAGATAAAAAATTTAAGCAGCAATATTAAAAATATATTAATCAGCGGAGTGGAGAAAATGAAATAATTACAGATTATGCGATTATCAAATAAAAATTTAGTTTGTGGAATTTCAAAGAAAGATGACGGATCAATGAAGTTATTGGGAAATAATTTTGATGATCATGTATTAGAAAATAGAAAAAAGTTTTTTACTCAATTAAATATTGATAGCAAGAGAATTGTATCAGCCGGCTTACAGCATGGAAACAATATTAAAATAGTCGGCCAACAGCACGCGGGCCAATTTATTCAGAATACTGATGGTTTAATTACCAATAAAAAGAATTTGTTTTTAACAGTTACCGTGGCTGATTGTCTGCCAATTTATTTTTATGATTTTAAGAAAGAAGTAATCGGCATAGCCCACGCCGGATGGCAGGGAATAGTAAAAAATATTGTTAATAAAACAATACAGGTAATGACAGATGTTTATAAATCCGGCCCGGGCAACATCTTGGTTTATATCGGCCCTCATATACAAAAATGCCATTTTGAAATAAAGAATGAGGCAATAAAAAAATTAAATAAATACAGCAAATATTTTGTTATAAAAAATAATAAAAAGATATTTGTTGATTTATCAAAAATAGTTAAAGAGCAGTTGTTAAATGAGAATGTATCAGACAATAATATTGAAGTTAGCCGTGAATGCACTTATTGCTTAAATAATAAATATTTTTCTTATCGCAGAGACAAGCCAAAAAATATAAAAGCCATGATCGCTTATATTGGTTTGAAGTAAAAATATGGGAAAGATTCTTGAGTATAAAAATTATAATCAATTCCTTAAAGAGGCGAAAAAAATTTCGTGGAAATATTTGATTTTTCGCAATCAAAGCATTTTACTGAACAGTTTAATGTTAAGAGGATATTCAACAAAAAAATATTATAAAGAAATATTTGACATTGATTATGCATGGAAAAATATTGTTTTTATAAACCATAATGTTTTTTTTGATACATCAGACCAAAAAGAGATACAAGATAAGTTTAAAAAAATAAATTCAGATCAAATTACTGGATTTATTAAGGATTGTTATAAAAGAGGCGATAAAATTATAAAATATTCTGAAAGAATAAGAAAAATAAATTTATCAAAAATATCAACTGCCAACCTTTTTGAATTATTGGAAAATTTTAAAAAAGAGTTAATGGTATTTTCAGTTTATATAATTTTTCCGCTTTATTCCCATGAAAAACTTTTTGAAGAAAAAATAAAAAGTTTTATAAAAAAGAATGATATTAAAAATATTGAAAATATAGTATCAGATTTAACCTATCCAAAAAAGAAAAATTTTAATTATTATGAGCAGATTGATCTTTTTAATTTAGCGATAAAAATAAATAATAGCAGAAAATTAAAAATAATTTTTATCAATAACAATACAAAAAAAATATTAAAAGAAATTAAAGATTATCCAAATATACTTAAAGCTATAAAAAATCATATTAAAAAATACGGATGGATTCAATGCAGAAATTATTACGGCAAGGAATGGAGTTTGGTGGAAATGCTGGATAGAATTAAAATTATTTTGCGCAAAGCAGAAAAAAAGAAAAAAGATTATTTAGAATTTGAAACAAGTATGAGAAAAAAATATAAAGTTATTATTGAAAAATTAAAAATAAAAAACGAAATGCTGAAAGTAATTGAATTGTCCAAAGAATTTACATATCTTAGAACATATCGCTCAGATGTTTTTCATATGTCCGGATTTAACATAAGAAATTTATTAACTGAAATAGGAAAAAGATTTGAGTATAATCTTTATGATATGATTCACATGGATATAGATGAAATTTTAAATTTGTCTTCTAAAAATATAAAAAGAAAAGATTTAGAGGAGAGAAAAAGGGGATTTGCGGAAATAATGGTTAATACAAAAATGAATTTGTTTTGGGGAAAGGACTTGAAAATGTCAAACCCTGATTTAACTGAACTATTTTTTGGTAAATTATTTGGGAAAATTTTTAATAAAATGTCAAACCCTGATTTAACTGAACT
>JAGLPO010000012.1 GCA_023137275.1 Candidatus Parcubacteria bacterium
TCGCTACGCAACTTATTATGCAGTAAGTCTATTGTTTATTATTAATAATTATTTCCTCTTTTTCTCCCAGCCGCCTGGCCAGTTCCGGGTTTATTTTTTTCATATCTATAACTTCCTGAGTGCCGGATTCCATATCACGAATAATTATCGTACCATCAAGTAATTCTTTCTGCCCCAAAATAAGGCTATACTTAGCCCCAATGCGGTTTGCTTCCTCCAACTGGGCTTTAAGGCTGTCCTTGGTAAAAGCCTGCCGCACCTTATATCCGCCGCGGCGCATTTCCTCAAACATCACCATAATTTTCCTACGCGCCTGATCGCCTAATTGGGCCAAAAATATGATCGGCTCTTTGTCTTTATGCAGAGGAATATTCTTTTCTTTTATTTTCTGGACTACCCGCTCCAACCCCAAGCCAAAACCGCAAGCCGGAGTCGGGCGGCCGCCCATCTTTTCAACCAGTCCGTCATAACGGCCGCCGCCGCCAAGCGAAATCTGCCGCTTTTGAACAGCCGGACCATTCTCATTATTTTCTAAATCATCTATAGCCGGCGTAATCTCAAAAACCGTTCTGTTATAATAATCCAATCCGCGCACCAAAAATGGATTAAGATTGTACGGCACTTCCAGATCGTCCAAATATTCCAATACTTTTATAAAATGATCGCGGGCATTATCCGCCAAAAAATCCACGATCTGCGGAGCGTCCTCCCGAATCGCTATGCAGTCAGGCTCTTTGCAATCCAATAGACGCAAAGGATTTTTAGAAAAACGGCGCTTGCAATCATTGCAAAGTTTTGAACGTTTGCCTCTTTCTTTATAAAATTCCATCAACCGCGCGATATACTCTTCACGATCCTCCGGGTCGCCCAAACTGTTTATTTGTACCTGTACATTAATTTGCAGTTCAGAAAAAAAATTATAGGCGATCAATATCAGCTGGGTATCAGCCACCGGACTGGGATCACCGAAAATTTCCAGGTCAAACTGCGTGTGCTGGCGATAGCGGCCGGACTGCGGCTTCTCATGCCTAAAAAGCGGACCCAGCCAATACATTTTTACCGGCTGCGGCATATTAAACATACCGTGCTCAATATATGCCCGGACCAGGCTCGGAGTGGCCTCCGGGCGCAAAGCTATCTTGTCCCCGCTTTTATCTATAAAGTCATACATCTCTTTCAAAACAATGTCCGTATCCTTGCCTGTTGAACGTTCATAAAGCTTGAAGCGTTCCAGCACCGGAGTCTCAATACGGTTAAAGCCATAAGACCCTGCCAAATCATTGGCCTTGTTTATTAACAAATTATAATAGCGGTACTCGTCAAATAATATATCCTTCATCCCTTTGAGCCGCGCGTGCTTATTATCGCGGCGAGGCTTGTGATCAGCCTCTTCCTTGGGAATATTTGTTTTATTATTATTTTTACTCATTTCTTTTTTAGGCATATATTATAGACAACAGACAGCAGAATATGATATATTATTTCAAATTTATTAGAACCTGCTGTCTATTATCTGTTGTCTGTTATCTAAACTGTTGATATTAGTTATAAAATAATCAAAATATTATATATAACTCACCTTACGCACTTATCGCGTAAGCAAAGTTATAATTAATGTAATTTAAACAAAAA
>JAGLPO010000120.1 GCA_023137275.1 Candidatus Parcubacteria bacterium
TAACCGGCAGTGTATTCGCCCAGGGACTCGGCGTGCTTGTTGCGTTATGAAAGCAATGGAGCTTTAAACCTGGAAGACTTTGCCACTTTATTATCAAACTCGAGAAATTAAAATTAAATGGGCTTCTTAAGAGATTCATCCAAAGTTTTGACAGGAATTACCGTTCAGAGAGTCATGTCGTTTATCATGATCCCTGTAATAGCGCGACTCTTGGGGCCAAAAGACTATGGTATTTTTAATGTAGCTGCATCCGTTTGCGCGCTTCTTGCTGTTTCTGGCGGCTTCGCGTTGGAAGCTTCCATAGCTGTTGCTGTCACAAAAAAACAGGCTGCAGAGCGAACTATCGGCACTTTTTTGATAGGGATATTAAGCGGCATTCTCTTTGGGTTCATAGCGTATATGATACATCCTCATCTGAAGAACTATTACTCGGCAGATATAACGAATGCGCTCCTTTTTATGATACCGGTTTTTGTTCCTTTAGGAATAATAAATGTTTCCGCACAGAACTATGCGGGTTATCTGGGAAAATTTAAGTTCTTTGCAATCGCAGACATAACATCACCTATTGCAGGTTATATAATGTTGATTTTTGTTTATTTTTTGTTTTGGAGAGACTACCGTTCTTTAATTGCCTCAGGGATAATAACTTTGGTTGTTAGGATAGGCTCTTTTCTTTATGCATCCAAAGGTTCGGAACTATTTCACAAGGATATTCTATCAATCGAGGTATCTAAATCTTTATGGCAAGCTCGCAATTTTACCAAATTTAATCTGCCGTCCAATCTTTTGAATACAGCAACCGTACAGTTACCACCTATCCTGTTATCCACCGTTTTTTCAGAAAGCGTTGTCGGTCTTTTTACTATGGCAAGAAATATTATCACAATTCCAACAAATTTGTCAGGAAAGGCCCTCGGCCAGGTATTCTATCCAAAGGCGGCTGAGGAATATCGAAATACCGGGAGTCTCACAGAAATAACATGGCGGACTTTCGTATATAGCTGTCAGTTGACCCTCTTCCCTGCTATCTTTACTGCTGCCGCTGCAGGCTTTGTATTGCCAGTGTTGCTTGGACCCAGATGGGCTGGAGTAACGCCTTTTTTATTGCTGCTCCTCCCAATGGTTCTTCTCAATGCAGTCCAGACCCAAATTGGCATTGGTTTTATATTCAGCATCCTGAGCCAGCAATACAAAATCCTGATTGGCAATGTTCTGTTGTTTGTATTCCGCATATCGCCCCTGCTTATCTGTATATTTTTAAAGTGTTCTGAATACTTGACAATCCTTTCATATTCAGTGGGTGGTGCAATTGGCTACGGCCTTCTTTTGGCATGGATATTTATAGCTAGTTCCATTTCTGTTACAAAAGCCTTTTACACATGGGTAAAATACTGTTTAATTGCTGCCTTGTGTGTTTTGCCTGTTTTGGGAGCTACTTTATTAAGCAACCAAATTTTGCTACTGATGTCATCCCTGGTTATATCAACAATAATTTACTGTATTATCGCATGGTTCAACTTCTTGAACGGTGCACAAAGATCATTGGTTAGATCCAAAATTTATGGGATATTTTCACTCAATAGAATGAATTCTAAGATAGTCAAAGGCTAACCCTCAAAGTGACAGGTTACTTTTGTCAAATTGGAAAGACAGGTTTGAAGACATGTTGAACAACTCACTCAGCGTAAAAATTATCAGCGATAATGATCTATGTGTCAGTTGTGGAGCCTGTTTGCATATATGCCCTTTTAATAATATTCGAATGGAATTCAATGATTACCGAGGCAAATGGGAATCACAGGTAAAAAATAGTAATATCTGCAAGAAATGTAATGGCAAATCACTATGCCTTTCTGTCTGCCCCAGCTACAGCGTGGATTATGTTGAGCTGGCAAGGAGCAATGAAAACAGTCTTCTTGGCAGAATAAGATGTGTCTGCAATGGATATTCCAGGAATAAAGACATAAGGTTTTCCGCAAGTACCGGGGGCTTTGTTCATGAGTTATGTAAGACGTTGCTTGATAATAAAAAAATTGATGGAGTAATCTCAATTACCCATGATCATGGGCTTGAATATTCACCAAAAATTTTAACAGACATACACCTTATGCCCAACTCCATTTATCACAATATTAATTTTCAAAATACAATAACCCTACTGAAAAAAGCTGAAGGAAAATATTTACTTATAGGTTTGCCGTGCCAGATCACATCTATTGAGCTCTTCTTAAGGAAGAGAAAATATGCTCACCTGAAGGAAAAAATATATGCGAAAGTTTCGTTAATATGCGGTTATTCATTTGACCGGAAGAATGCCAAAGCCTTTGCTCACTACAATAATTTTGACCTTGAAGAAATATCATACAGAGAAAGAGGGAGATATAGGAAAACCAGATTAAAAAACAAATCCAGCGGACTCCTTTTTGAGGTTTTTAATCCGAAAAATTTTAGGGAAAGAATAAATAACATGATATTTTTTGATCAGTTTCTGCCGCAATTGGGATGTCTCTATTGCATAGATCATATATGTTATTGCGCGGATATCGTTGTTGGTGACGCATGGCAAAAAAGATATTCAGATGATGATATAGGCACAAATATTATCATCTGCCGAACTGAAAAAGGAGAAGATCTCATCTCTCAAATGGAATCTTTTAAATTTGAAAAGGGCTATCAGGAAGAAATAATCGAGGCGCAAAGCCCAGCCTATGCGTTAGGCACAATTGGCGAAGGCATGAAGAGAGTAAAACTAAAAGGGCATTATTTCATTCCTGAACGAAGAAGAACAGATAATCTTTCAGATATTCAGAGATATAGATTTAAATTCAAAGACTTAATCAAAATCAAAATTATCAAAAATCTGCTAAGATCTGAAAGATTCGATGCTGCCAGAAGTTTATATCTCTTCTTGAATCTTAAGATGGTTGTCAGATATTTTTTAAGGAAATTGATAAAGAGAGGTTAATGCAGTGAAGTTACTTGTTACTGGACTCTGCTTAAGCAGAAACCTTGGCGGGCCAGCGATGGCTTTAACATTGGTAGATCAATTAAAAAAGCGATTTCCTGATGTTGATTTTGTTTTTGCCATAGATCCTAATTCATATAAACAGGAAAAAAAATGGGCAGATTACTATGGCTTGAAAATTGTGCGCAAGGATACCTTTATCTCAAATATAGCGAATACAAATATCTTTTTCAAGATTGCACGGATTGGTTACAGGTTCCTCAAAGGAAAGGCCGTATCAACCAGCGGTGTGCGTGATCAAAACGAAATTCATGAGGAATTCATGGAAGCATATAGAAATTGCGATGCTGTGATTAGTATGATGGGTATTTCTTATGTTGGCGACGGGGTGCGCGGCGCTTTCGAGGGGTTGTCATCATATTCTAATCTCTATTATGCAAATAAACACAAAAAGCCGTTTACCCATTTTATTCAATCCTTCGGGCCGTTTGATGATTGGAAGGTGCGTTTGTTCGCAAAGCGTGATTTTGCACAGGTTGATTTCGTCCCCGCAAGAGGGAAGGAATCTGCCAGATATTGCAAGGCAATCGTTAAGAACTCTGAGAAAGTTTATGACTTTCCGGATATCGCTATCTTGCTTCGCCAGGCTGATGAAGAATGGACAGGGGATTATTTGAAGAAAATTAAACTCATCGAGAAAAACTATATCGTACTGTCTCCAAGCTCAGTCATTTATAATATGCGTGCCAGTGTTGGAGGCAGCATAGGAGAGGATTATGTTCGATCATTCTATTTGATAGCTAGTAAATTGCTGTCTGATGGTGAAACCCTGCTGTTTTTGCCGCACATGTATTCAGATAATAAATATGAATGTGACAGAGAGATTTGTCATAGGGTACTCAATTTGCTGAAAAATGATGTTAATGACGTTTCACGATGTAAGATTATTAAGGATGATCTTGATGTATGGCAGGCCAAGAGCTTGATTGCAAAATCAAAAAGAGCCATTGTATCCCGATACCATGCACTTGTGGCGGCTGTTTCCACGGGGGTTCCGGTCGTTACCGTGGGTTGGAATATAAAGTATTATGATCTGATGCAATACTATGGGGTAGAATCAATGGCTGTGGATACCCGCAAGAACAATCCTCAGCAGCTCGCAGAGAAGGTCTTTGCAAAACTGGTCGAATATGAATCTGAAAATTATAGAGAAATGGTGATACAAAAACAGCATGAGAATACAGAAAAAGTTGAGTTTGCATTTGATCTTCTGTGCGAATGGCTGAAAGAACATGTTAGTTAAGGATAATATTCGGAAAATTTACGCAGAGACATTGCTGGGTAAAGCTCCTGTCCTGTCGCCTGAAGACATCCAAATGAAATATATACGTTCATTTCTGCCTGAAGAAAAACATACGACTATACTGGATGCCGGTTGTGGGAACGGGAAATATGCCTTTAAACTTGCTGAATACGGATATGAAAACATTTATGCAGTAGATTTGTTTGAGAACATCAGGACCGACCAGTTTATTTATCAACAAGCCAGTATAGATAATCTCTCCTTTGATGAATCCTTTTTTGACTTTCTTTATTGCAATTCAGTTATCTTTTATCTGCCAAATCCAGAAAAGGGGATCGTGGAATTCAAGAGAGTGCTAAAGAAGGGTGGCATTGTATTTATCACGGCGCATACAAAGTATTCATTATTTACACTGTGGCGCTGTATCAAACGTCTTGCAGGATTGAACTCTGTTCAACATTTAAGAGGCGTTAAATTTTATACAGCAAAACAATATTCTATCTGGCTCGAACGAAATGGATTTGAAATTCTGCTAATTGATGGGTACAACCTTTCTTTTTTTGTTTATCCCCTCTACCGAAAATTTGCTCGTGCTTGTGACAAAATATTTCATATAAAATTGCCTGTATTGAAAAACGGGGTTACCCGATCAGAACTAATGGCAAGATTGAAATCTGTATTTGGTTATCACTCGATTATGGTTGCCAGGAAAAAATAATCACATGATCCAGCACTGCAAGATATGCGATGCACCAGAAGCCCCAAAATTTCTGTCGAATTTTCGTCCTTATTCGGATGTAGATTGGACATTCCCGGTATATGAGTGCCATCAATGTGGAGTGCGTTTTGCACTAAGAGACCCACTGGTGAATTATCATGAAATATTGCATTCAACAGCAGGTGGGGGATACGAGAGTCATTATAGAATTGCCGAACGCGTAAAACACTATTTAGCGCATGGAGCCTTGAATAAATGTGAGCAGTATCTCCTCATGAAGGCTGGATATAAGTATTCGGAACTTACTAAGTTTATAAAAACTAAAAGCAAGGTTGTGAGCATATTGGAGGTAGGATGCTCGACAGGATTTGTTACTGCTTTTTTGCGATCTATAGGGTACGGTATTGAAGGTATTGATATTTCAGAATCAGCCATAAATTATGCAAAATCTACATTTGGCCCTTTTTATTGTCTCCAACCAAAGAAAAAACAGTATGACATTGTAATACATTTAGGATTGATCGGCTGTGTTGATGACCCCAAAGAGTTTCTCACAGGTTATCTGGATTTACTAAAGCCAAATGGAGAAATGTTTTTCAATGCGCCAAATGTAGAAAGCCCAAAACAATTGGGTGAGCTATGGGTCTCAACCCCACCGCCCGATTTGATTTACCTATTTAATGAAAAATCGTTTCAATATATGTTGAACAATTCATTTGATGTCTCATGTGTAAAGGTATCTGCCAAAGGAGAAGTTATTTGGAAGCATGTGAAAAAAATAATGAATAAAGATTATAATGGTTACCCTAAAATATTTCGCCAAAACCAGCAAGTTTATGATGGGAAAAGAATATTGATCAAAAGAATGTTCTCCAGGATAGCAATGGTAAATGCCTATGCTATCTACCCATTTCTGAAAAAATACGATAATGAATATGGGATATTCGTTACGATAAAAAGGAAATGATGCACATCAACCCCCAAAAACTCCTCCAGGGCCGCAACGAGGCAGAACGCCTCCCAAAGGACTTCTCCCATGAGCGAATCGTGCCTGATTTTGCCTTTAATGTATTGAATCCATTAGGCCTTCTTTACCGGCCTGTAGTTGATGAACAATATCTTAAGGATGGCGGGCAAAAACCGACCTGGCCAGATGGGAAACAATTTGCGGTATGTTTGACCCATGATGTGGATGCGGTGTCTCTCTATTCGCTCAGGCAATCCTTACGAACAAGGA
>JAGLPO010000121.1 GCA_023137275.1 Candidatus Parcubacteria bacterium
AGCAAAGCTGATTCTGGATTATAGAGATCCATGGACAAGTCATGATAGAATATATAGCAAGATATTTGGTAAAAAAATCAATAAATTCGTTGAAAAAGCGTCTGTAAAACACGCAGCAGGCCTGGTTTTTTGTTCACAAATTATGAAGGCGAATTTTTTAGAAAGTTTTGGCAAATATACTAAAGCTCCCTGCCATGTTGTTACGAATGGATTTCATAACAACGATACCGTTCAGCCATTATCATTAGGCAAATCAAGGAAGAACATGGTATACGCAGGTATCTTGTATGGGGAGAGAAGGATAAAACTCATTGCGGGGCCTTTGTGTCATCTTTTGAAGGAAGGCACTGTTTCTCAAGAAAATTTCTGCCTCCACGTTTTTGGAAAGCTTATGGATATCGACAAAAAAGTGATCAAGGAATATGGATTGCAAGACATCATTATTGAGCATTCCCCTGTCTCTCAAGAGAAAATGATCCAATATTTGAAAGGCGCAGATATTCTTCTTTTGTTTTCAGGGTCTGATGTCAGTTATGCACTACCTTTCAAAATCTTTGATTATCTGAGCGTAAAAAGACCAATATTTGCTGTTGCGCCTGAAAAGTCCTCAGTGGCTGACATCATGAACAGAGTTGATTGCGGGAGGTTGGCGTTGATAAATAGCGAAGAGTTAATCTTAAAAAGTTTGCGGGCAATGCTTAAAAAAGAGGATGAATACACTTTCTCCGGGGCCGATGAGTATACCTGGGATGAAAGAGGTTTTAAGTATATGGAGGTAATTGATGAGATTGAGTGAATATAATGCCTTGCAACTCTTCTACCATTGAAGTAGATAAGCTATATGGCTGTCGTTGTGGTTTACATATTTTTATTTGTTTTTTGGGCGGAACAAGTATTGGGCATCGGGTTTTCTCAGATAAAGGGCTTAAGTTTTTTGAATCTGAGCTATTACTTGCTCCTTGTTGCCTGGGCTTTACAAATAATAAAAACACGAAAATTGTTTGAGCCAAATGATGTGAATAAGTATTTGATTCTGATGATTTTCGTAGTGCTGGTCTCAATTCCCATCAAGATTTTACTTGATGAAATTCCCAATATTAGTGTCATGAAAGAAATTATTAACGCAAAAAGTTGGACTAATCCTTTAATCCTCTTTTTCATCCTGGTTAATATTATTGATAATGAAAAGACATGGAATAACATCCAACTGGGGTTGGTTTTGTTTCTATTGCTCACCGTTTTATCCACGCTCCTTGTTACATACGGAGTTGTTGAAATCGGCAGAGTCAGTGTGTATAAAGGCCGAGTGGCCGGTTTCGGCGAATCAAACCAATATGCTGCCTTTCTGGTGCTTTTTATTCCTCTCCTCTTTTCTTTTTTTTTAAATCAGAAAAATTTATTACTTAAAGCTATAAGCACTTTTTTCTTAATTATTACCCTTATGGGTTTGTTCCTTACAGGATCAAGAGGAGGCACTCTTTCTTTTTTATTGAGCATGATTGTTTATTTATTAATTCTTAAGCGGGAGAAAATGATCAGAATAGCTACAATTATATCTGTGGTATTGACATTGTTTGTGTTAGGAGGCATTTCCTATGTAGTTGTGCCGCCCAATGTTAGGGAAGGCATAACTACAAAATTTGACCCCAGCGGTTCTGATGACCTGGCTGATTACACGTCAGGTCGTATAGACTTTGTGGCTAATGGGATAAAACTCTTTATTGAAAGTCCCATATTTGGACATGGCCAGCAAACTTTTATCCCACTATGTAAATTAAGAGGGTTCCCCAAAATAGCGAATTCGCATAATGATTATATACTGCATGCAGTACAATACGGCAGTATTGGACTGGTTATTTTTGTCATGATTTTCACTAAAGTGTTTCAACATGTATGGCATCATCTCAATATTACAACGGATTTTTGGAGTAAATATTTGTACGCAAGTTATCTTGCTGGTTTCTTGGGTTATGCATTTTCGATGCTCAGCATCAACATGTTCGCTCCGCGGTATCTATTCTGGATGTATACGGCGACAATCTACAAATACTCCCAACTCGAAATGACTAAAAAAGTATAGTATTATATATGGTCAATCAGAAAAAAATCAAGATTGTTCATGTAATTGATTCTTTAAATTATGGGGGTGCTGAAAATCAGGTGGTACAGCTTTTAAATGGGTTGAATCCATACCGTTTTGAGAAGCATTTAGTAACCTTCAAGAATTTGGAAACAGCAAATAGTCGTGCTCTCAACCCTGAGATTAAGCGCTATATCGTTAAACGGAGGCGCTGGGGGCATGTCTGGTGTATATTCAGATTATATCGTTTATTCAAAGCCCTCAAAGTTGATGTGGTCCAGGCTCATATGTTTCAGGCCAATCTGTTTGTAGCTAAAGCAGCACGGCTCGCTGGTGTACCTGTGGCGCTCACCACGGAACATGGCAGAAATCCCTGGAAGAAGCGGATTCACCATTTTATAGAAAAGAGGATTATCTGTCCACTGGTTAGCATGCGGGTTGCGGTATCAAGGAACATTTGTGAAGTACGACTTGAGTCGGGAGATGTGCCGGAAGATAAGATAACAGTTATTCCTAACTGTGTTGAGATCTCTGAAAAAATAAACAGATATGAAACAGGAAAAAGGTTACGGATTGGCAC
>JAGLPO010000122.1 GCA_023137275.1 Candidatus Parcubacteria bacterium
TATTCTAAGTGGACGTGACATGTTGTAACATATAACATTTTATCTAACATGGGTCAATAGTAGACTTGACCCCATTTTCTTGGGTCAATAGTAGACTTGACCCCATTTTCTCGACCCCATTTTCTCTAAGGGAAATCAGTTAAATAATCCTTCCAATTGCTCTCTTAAATATTTATTATCTTGAGCATAAGAAGCAATATCATTAATAGAAACGGATTCCACATTATAGTCTTTGTATTGTTCTAAATATATTTTAGGAATTCCTACACAGATACCATGATATAAACATTTTACGCATTCTTCTATATGTTCACACATGTCTTCTGATATAAGGTCTTGATATTTCACCTTTTTACATTGGTTATTTTCCGAATGAAACCCTACCATTACTCTCCTATTTTGTGGAAGAGCCTCATAATAATATTTTTCGTAACCAATATATAAACAAGGAGGAATTAGACTAACACAAGGTCTAACTCCTCGATCGCATAATTTTTGTAATGCGGGGCTTAAACATTTTTTTAAATTTGGCATGCGAGGAATTAAACTTCTACTAATAGGACTATGAAAGATTGCATCGATAGGAAAAGTTATTTGGAATAGGTCAATACTAAAATCCAGTGCTATTTCTACAATTTCATCTAATTTTGTATCTGTATAAATACAGGGGACACAGGAGATTGAAAGTTGATACTTGAAATTATTTTTTAATTTTGTTAAATTTTTTAGTCCTTCTATTGTTTGAGTGAAACTCCCCTTTGCATTAGAAATATGATCTCCAATGTCAGGATTAGGAGCATGGAGGGATACATGGAAAGCTGTAATACCACTGTCAACGAGAAGTTTGATTTTGTTTAAGCTAAGTCCTCGCCCATTTGTAAATATCAGAATGGGATTAAACTCCAAATCTTTCGCATAGTTTACGATAACACTTAAATTTTTATTTAAAGTAGGTTCTCCGCCAGATATTGATAAAGATACTACACCTGCATTTTTCATATATTCTAATTCGTGGAATACATCCTCAAGTATAGGTTTTACAAATTTCCCATGAGTAGAACTTAATCCTCCACACATCCAACAGTTATTATTACAAAGCATTGAAGGGGCAATTACACCATGTTTTGACATATTAAAAACTCCTGACGATTTCTTTCGTTTTCCACGGGTTAACTAACATTGGGAGAGCGATAGGGTTTTCATCAACCAACTTACTTAGGTTTTTGATAAAATGCTTAAAATAAACACATAAAGGATCATGGGATAAAATAGTCCCTTTATTGAAATAAGCCTGAGCAGTACAACTCCCCCCACATCCTTTTGAAACATCACAATTATCACATTTGGCGATTTGATTAAAATGACGAGATGATAGATGATTAACAATTTCTGATGATGTTAATAGTTCGTCAATCGGAGTTTGCGATATTTTTTCAAAATCCCCAAAACTCCAATCTAAATCTCCAAAAAATTCATCACATGGATAAATTTTTGAATCAATATCAACAGCGATCATTTTGGTACCGGCTCCACAAGGCCATGCATGACACATATAAAGGGGCTCTTTGTTGTAAAGATTTACGATAATTTGTTTTATATTCTCTTCAATGATCGTCGGCTTTTGTAAATTTATTGATACTAACTGATGGGCTAATGAAAGATGGTATTCGGCCATCTGTTTGCACCACACTGAATTATTCAGAGTGGCTTTGTCATAAGCAGGTGATAAACCAAATCTTTTAAAGCCAATTTCTATTAGATTTTCTAAAATACTAGGAATAAATTCTGGCTGGACAACCGTAACCATAGCGCAAGTATCTGGAAAATAGCTCAAGATTAGTTTCAATTTCTCCAGAATGTCGTGATAGCTTCCATTGCCATCACCATAAGGACGGTTGAGGTTTTGAGTATGTTCCGTGCCATCGAATGATACGCTAATATTGAGACCATTTGCTGTTGCCCATTTTAGCTTGTCATGACTCCAACTGAGTCCGTTTGTTTGTATCCCGAAGGCAACTTCTTGATTTTTTAAATTCTTAAACTTATTCACGGTTGTGATAAAGTTCGTTATTTCATTCCAAGCAAGAGTTGGTTCACCCCCGTGAAATTGGAAATAAACGAATTCTCGTTTACTTTTTAAAATCCATTCAGCTATCCTTGCGAGTTTTGCATAGGAGAGATAATGGTTCGTAGATGTTGCGCCTCTATATTTATATGATTCACAACTTTTGTAACAATAAGTACATAATAAGTTGCATTCGTTTGTTACATGCAAAACACACATTAAACTATTTGGTAAACTCATTTTGAATACAGTATAATTTCTATAGGGGGGAGAGCATTATAGACTAAATAAATGATCTCCCCCTAAATGTTAGCTTCTATCATGCGAAATACTGTCTATGTCCAATCTCAATCAATCTCTGTAGTGACTTACTGGTTCCTTTCCCACTGTCAAACAGCAAGGCAAGCAGCTTATCTTTTGGTATTCTCCTTAACTCTTCTACAGAGATTTTGTGGTTGCTGTCGTGTACCTTCTTTTCTCCTACCATAAGAGAGTCTCCTTTTTGATAAATTGTTGATAATAGAAATGGCTCATCAAATTGAAAAGAGAAAGTTTGTATTTTTTTCTTCCTCTTTTCTACAAAGATCATCCCCCCTTCCCTTGATAACCATGTTCTTAGTTTGTTCTTTGTCTCTTTTCCAGAAGTGACATAAGGCAAATAGAACATGATTCTTTATTCATTCTCTTTCGAGAATATACCATATTACTAACTCTGAAAACTTCCTCTCTTACTAAAGACGGTAAAAATGAAAATTTTTCCACAATAATTAGAAAAATTTTATAACTTTTGAAATTATCGATAGTACAATTTTCCCGAATTCGACGATTTACCTAGTAATTACCCCTCGATAGATAAAATTCTCCATTCTTTTTCCGTTATCGTTCAAAGCAAAGATCGGAATTTCCTCAGTACGCTCAAAGATGGTTTGCCTTTTGATCAAAAATTCTGGTTCAGGTTGAGCCGACCAAACAGTCAATGTCCCTCCAGGTAAGAGTATTTGGGAAATCCTTTCAAGTGTTTTGAGAGTGTATAGTTTTGTATTATCTTTATGCGCTAACCAAGACGGTCCATTGTCTACGTCTAACAAAATAGCATGGTATTGCATAATAGGTGCCGCATACAGAACTGTATACAAGTCGTCTTTGATGACTTTGACACGAGAATCAGATAATGCTTGTCCATTTAAGGATGCAAAATATGTACTATTCCAATTAATGATGTGGGGGTTAATTTCG
>JAGLPO010000123.1 GCA_023137275.1 Candidatus Parcubacteria bacterium
ATTTTAGCTAGTCTAGAGCCTTATTAAATAAAGTACATGAGCAGATTGATGAAATTTGAAGAAGTTATTAAAAAAACAAATAATCCGCGTCTTTTACTTGGAAATGGTTTTAGTATGGCTTATGATAAAAAAAGGTTTTCTTTCACAAGTTTACTTGAATCCGCAACTAAATCAAAAATAATCAAAAAAAATGATTTTGTATACAAAGTTTTTAAGAAATTAGAAACAGCTGATTTTGAAAGTGTAATGAAAATTTTGGATGATTCGCAAAAAATTATTGAAGTGTATAATGGGGGAGAAAAACTTATTAAAAAAATAAACAAGGATTCAAGCCAATTAAAATCATATTTGGTAGCAATAATAACTAACAACCACCCTGATGTATGCACAGATATTCCAGAAGAAAATAAAAAAGCATGTATTGATTTTTTAAAATCATTTAGGGGTATTTATACTTTGAATTATGATTTATTGTTATATTGGGCTACGATGCATGATAATTCTCAGGAATTTACCGATGGCTTTGGCGAGAATGAAGAGAGCATACATGAGGATTATGTTATTTATAAAAATAAACACGGAATGAAAGTTCATTATCTTCATGGTGGTTTGCATATTTTTGATGCTGGCAGTGAGATAATTAAAAAAACTTACTCTAAAACAAACGTGAGACTAGTTGATCAAATAAAAGAAAATCTTGATAGAAATATTTATCCAATTTTTATTTCAGAAGGAGATAGTAAACAAAAATTAACAAAGATATTACATAATTCGTATTTAAATCATTGCTACAAGTCATTAAGAACAATTGGAGGTGATTTAGTTATTCTTGGAACTCAATTGAAAAAAAATGATACTCATATACTTGAAGTAATTTTTGAAAATAGAGTTAAAAATATTTATATCGGTGTAATTGACTCCGAATCGATACAACATATAAAAACAAATATAGATATTTACAATAAAAATAAAACAGAATCGAAGAAGAAAAATTTACATTTATATGATTATCGTACTGCTAATATTTGGGGCAAATAAATATAGATATTAATTATATGGAAATTATTAAATTGATATTTCAACAATTAAATAATAAAGAATTAGCGACAATTATTTGGGGTATATTTTTGTTTTTTTTAATAATGATATTTTCTTCAAGTTTCAGAAAGTCTTTTTGGAGTTTAATTAAAATGTTCTTTTCTGGAAAGATTTTTTTAATGTTAGCAATGAACACTATTTTATTTTTAATTTTAATTATTGGAATGAAATATTTTCAAATTTGGAATAATATATTTTATAAAGACGCAATTTTTTGGTTTTTGGCAAGTTTTATTATGCTTTCTAGGGCGAATGAAGCACTTACTGAAAAGAATCATTATAAAAGAAAGTTTTTAAATCTTTTAAAATGGGAAACGATAATCATATTTATTATATCCTTACATTCTTTTAGTTTGGTTCAAGAATTGATATTTATCCCTATTTTTATAGGTATAATTATTTTTCAAGCTCTTGCTTCTACTAAAAAGGATTCCAAACAATTAGAATCTTTTTTGGATATTTTAATAATATTAATCTTATTATTTTTAATTGGATTTACAGTAAAAAATTTAATAGTTCAGCCAAAGATGTTTTTAGTGGTTTCTGATTTATATTTATTTATTTTTCCAGTTATTTTGACAATCTTTTATATACCGTTCTTGTATGTTTTTTCCTTGTATATGATTTATGAATCTTTTTTTATTAGGTTAAATACTTTTTTGAAAGACGAATTTAGTTTTAAAAATAAATTACAAATTATCTTTATTTGTAAATTAAAAATATCTAATGTTAAAAAATTTCAAAATCAAGCTTTAAAGGTTAATTATATTCGTTCTGAAAGTGATTTGTTAGATATGATAAAATGTTATGAAAAATAAAACACAAAAAAATATTCCATTAGATTGGAAAGAAGCAAAACTTGTTGATATTGGAAAATTTTCAAAAGGTTCTGGAATTTCTAAATCTGAATTATCTGACAAAGGATATAATGCTGTTAGGTATGGGGAAATTTACACAAGGCATGATATTTGTATTAAAAAAATTCATTCATTTATTTCTGATGATATTATAAGGAATGCAAAGAAAATAAAATATGGTGATATTTTATTTGCAGGATCGGGAGAGACGATTGATGAAATTGGAAAGTCTGCAACTTATTTAAAGAAAGACGATTGTTATGCTGGTGGTGATATAATTATTTTTTCACCGAAAAAACAAAGTAGCTTATTTTTAGCATTTTTATTAAATTCAGGAACGACAAGAAAAAATTTAAGGAAACTTGGACAAGGACAATCGGTTGTTCATATTTATAAAAAAGATTTAGAAAAATTAAACATTTTACTCCCACCCCTCCCAGAACAAAAAGCAATAGTCGCAATCCTGGAAACCTGGGACAAATACCTTAAAAAATTATCAAAAAAAATTAAAATAAAAAAGAATATTAAAAAGGGATTAATGCAGAGGCTTTTGAGCGGTGATGTTCGTTTGGATGGGTTTAGAAGGGAGTGGGAGAGTGTGAAGTTGGGGGATGTTTGTGATTTATATCAACCAAAAACAATATCATCAAAAGTTATTTCCAAAATTGGAAAGTATAAAGTGTTTGGAGCTAATGGTACCATAGGTTTTTATGATAAATATAATCATAAAAATTCAGAAGTGTTAATAACATGTCGTGGAGCGACTTGCGGTACTATAAATTTTTCATCAAAAAAATCTTGGGTTACTGGTAATGCAATGGTAGCCACGCCAAAAAACAATAAGATTGACAAAATGTATCTTTACTATTTACTGAATTTAACAAATTTAAATAATATTATTACGGGTTTAGCACAACCGCAAATTACAAGAAAGGATTTATCGCCATTCAAATTAATAATCCCA
Organism: Candidatus Parcubacteria bacterium; assembly: GCA_023137275.1. Classification (GTDB taxonomy): domain Bacteria; phylum Patescibacteriota; class Patescibacteriia; order Patescibacteriales; family UBA12075; genus JAGLNE01. Next base: position 2,920 of record JAGLPO010000123.1, read on the forward strand.
AAATTAAACGAACAAACCGCTATCGCCAAAATTCTAACCACCGCAGACAAAGAAATTGAAACATTGGAAAAAAAGAAAAATAATATTGAGGAGCAGAAGAAGTTTTTGTTGAATAATTTAGTTACTGGGAGGATTCGGGTTTTAAAATAATTAATAGGATAAACAGCAAAAAACCTGAATAAATTCAGGTTGATGCCGGCTCGCAGGCGCGAACCCCCGGGCCCGATGCCCTTATAATATAGTATACTATATAGTTTATAAAAAATCAATTAAAATTAAAAAAAGGGAAATTAAGGCTATTTAACTTAAGATCTAAATCACAATTTGTTTGCGAATAATAGTGTAAAAATATGCCAAAAAATAAAAAAGAACAATTTGATAAAGGTAAGATTATAAAATTAATAATGAATTTAATAGACTGATTATATGGATATACAAAAAATACATTTTGATGAAACCAAGCAATCGCAACTACCATTTGTGGAGATGTTGATTAATATGGGGTATAGATATATCCCCGCTTCTGAAATAATGGCGGAGCGAAGAGAGGATACGAGTAAATTTATTTTAAAAAATACGGCGCTAAAAAAATTAAGCGAAATAAATAACTATGAGATTGGTGAAGAAGTTTTTAAATTTAGCGAGAAAGATATCAGAGAGGCGATTGATGAGCTTGAGAATATACAATTTGAAGGGCTTATTGATACGTCAAAAAAAATCTATTCAATGATTATGCCGACATCTGGCGGTAAAACAATCCGAGTAACCCATAATGGCAAAAGTGTATCAAAAAACTTTCGGTTTATAGATTTTGAAAATCCGGAGAATAATGATTTTTCGATAGCAGTGGAGTTTGAAGCTATGGGTAAAAATGGAATTAGGCCTGATATTGTAGTTTTTGTTAATGGCATACCATTTGCAGTGATTGAAAATAAAAAATCATCTGTTTTGGTTGATCAAGCAGTTAGCCAGCAAGTCAGAAATCAAGGAGCGGACTATTGTCCAAAATTGTTTGTCTATCCTCAAATACTTATTGGAGCGAATAAAGAGGAGTTGAAATACGGCACTATTGGCACGCCTAATAAATTTTATGCCAACTGGAAAGAAAAGGGAGTTGATATTAGCGTGATTGACAAAAGAACGGCCAAAGTAATCGGCAAAAAAATTAATGACAAAATCTATGATATTTTGTTAAATGATTTAAACGGCTCTACTTATGGACACGAGCAGAATTTAAACCGAACAATAACAGAACAGGATAGATCTGTATTTTTACTTTTTAATAAAAGCAGACTTTTAGATTTGACCAAAAATTATATTCTCTACGATGCCGGAGTTAAAAAAGTGATGAGATACCAGCAGTATTTTGCCATTAAAAAAATGCTTGAAAGAATTGAAGAAACCGAAGCCGGCATAAATGGTGAACGGCGCAAGGGCGGTATGG
>JAGLPO010000124.1 GCA_023137275.1 Candidatus Parcubacteria bacterium
AACTAATGTACGTCCCGCAACTCGTCCCGCAACTCTGTCCAGAAGTTATGATATGTAACCTGTTGAAATTATTGACCCGCACTGTTTTGTAGGGACTACCACGAAATGACTATATTAAAAGGCCAAAGGAAGATGGTTACCGAGCCATTCTCAAATTCCGCCATAATGTCCAAGTGGGAGTAGACGAGGCTGAATTCGGTTGTGAGATCCAGGTCCTTATCCTCCTCCAAGATTCTTGGGCCGAACTATCAAGCGCAGATCTGTCCGTACCCACCTCCATCAAACGTCGTATGGTTGCATTATTCAAGCTGCTTGAGAAACACTATTTAATTGTCTAATCTTGGCACGATTCGTGTGGTTAATCTCAAAAGGGTTCAGTTCTCCGCTGCTTGCAGCGAAAAAATGGGTTATCCCTATAGATACACCATAGCTTGCTGCGGGGAGAGTTCATTTTACAAAGCTGTCAGGTTTTTATAAACCTTTATTATATCTTTGTAATGATTTTCAATGTTTATTTCTAAAACACTCTGCCATGCTTTTTGCCCCATTTTAGTTAAATTAAAATTATTTAGTTTATCAATTCGCTCTACTAAAGTTTTAATATCATTTGGGTCAAATAGAAATCCATTTTCTCCATTAGCAATTATCTCTGGTATGCCGCCGACATTTGCAGCAATCACTACTTTTTTAAAAGCCATTGCTTCCATCATACTATAAGGCATATTTTCAGGGACAATAGACGGTATTATCACTGCGTTAGAGCCAATAATTAAGTTCCAAAGTTCCTGACTAGATTTGTAGCCGACAAATGATATTTTATTATCTATTTTATATTGTTTGATTAAATCATTTAGTCTTTTGAATTCTGGACCTTCTCCAGCAATTTTAAGCTTTATATCCGTTTTTATTTTAGCCATCGCCTCAAGTAAAATATGAATGCCTTTTTCACGTGATAATCTGCCAAAATATAATAAATATTTATATTTATAATTTGCTATAAATTCAACCTCTTCATTACTAATTGGATTGTTGATTACTATAATTTTATTTTCAGGCAAACCGAATTCAACACAGGTATTTTTCATGAATTGACTTGGAGCAATAAATAAATCAATATTATCTAAGTATATATTAAAAACGCTACTGTGCAAATAAGCTTCGATTGTTACTATTAAACTTTTCAAATAGGATTCTTTATGACACTTATAAAGGAAGCAGTTAAAATATTTTCCACTCTTGCATTTTTTACAAAATGCGTCCTTTGAGTATAAAAAAGAACTAGGACATAACATTTTATAATCATGTAAATGCATAACTACCGGAATTTTCTTCTTTTTTGCTACTGGTAAAATTGAAGGGGAAATTTGATGAAAAATATTATGAATATGAATTAAATCCGGCTTGAAATTACGAATCAGTTTTTCAAATTTTTTTTGGGCTTCCAAGCTATACCATAACCGAAAAGGTGCGATTAACTTATCTCGCATTCTACTTTCATTATAGCTAATCCGTGAGACAAAAAATTTATCCCATTTGGTAGAGGTGTTTTGGGGATGATGCATACAAAATTTAGCTACTTTATTCCCATTTTTTTCTAAATTTGAGCATAACTCCAGAAAACATTTTTCAGCGCCGCCTCTTAAGTAATTAAATTTATTTACTTGTACTATTTTCATAACAATGTTTACAACAGATAGGAATATTGTTTTGTTTAATATTTCTTCTAAATTTTCTATATTTTTCATTATTCCAAATATTTCTAAATTCATCGGTAAAAATATTGCCAAAGTTATAAACCTTAGGGTCGGATATAAGACAGCAAGGTACTATATAACCGTTGCTGCTAACATAGGTTCCTCCCCACGGCCAAGCGCATTTTTGAATCTTATCTTTTTTAAATAGCGTATATTGCTTATTGATAAAAAATAATAGCTTGTTTTTTTTTGCTTCACATATTGCCATTTTAATCTTTTGTAGGTCCGTTGAGTTCAATTTCAAATTATTAATTTTTTTATTCCAATCGCTTTTGCCCCATGTAGTTAAGTTGCGTTGTAAAATTAGGGCGTCAACCTTTATGTGTTTGGCAATCTTTACCATTTCCCCTAAGCTATCTATCGTTTCTTTTATTCCTAACATCCAGATAGATACAAAAGGATCTTTTTTCTGGCCTCGTATTCTTATAAAATTAGATATGTTTGTAATCACTTTATCATAACTGGCTCCTTTTCTGACTTTCTCATAGGACTTTTTATCAGCGGAATCCAAAGAAATAATCAACCTATCTAATCCGGAATCAATAATTTTTTTTGAGACCTCTTCTGTTAATAAGGTACCATTTGTTGTAATTGTCACAAATTTTTTTTTGTGTTTGGCATACTTGATCATATCAAATATTTCATTGTTGAGTAGGGGCTCACCCATTCCTTGGATATCAATTTTTATCGAACTTGGCATACTGTCTAATATTTTTTTAAATTCAGCCAAATTGATATCTTGCTTATTTCTTTTTAAACTTGGGCTTTGACAAAATATGCAGTTAATATTGCATTTAATGGTT
>JAGLPO010000125.1 GCA_023137275.1 Candidatus Parcubacteria bacterium
TTACTTATTATTACCGTTATAGGTGTCTTTTGCTGAACCTCTACACTTTCACTGTTTTTTGGGAAGAATTCAGAGATAAGGTGTTCACCTTGTTTAAACTCACCCAATTGGAAAGTATCTGTTAAGCAAATGCCGTCAAAACTCTGGTATTCTTGGGTATCTGACAATAAACTATGATAGACGTTTTCTATGTTTACGGCCGCAATGTAGTATGCCAGCAAAACAATTTCGTTTGCATGTATTTCACCCAAATATTTTCGTTTGAGATCTTCTGGTTTTATTAATCCACTTTGAAGCAATCTGGTGATAAATGTGCCAGTGCCCGTAAATGGATCAAGGATATGAACATTTTCGTCGGTAAGACTTCTGTTAAATTCATTCTTCAAAACATCATCAATTGAATGCACAATATAGTCCACTACTTCTACAGGAGTGTACACAATGCCAAGTTGATTGACCATTTTTGGGAAAGCTGTTTTAAAAAATTTTTCGTAAAGTTCGACTATTACATGCTGTCTGGCCTCGGCATTATCGATATTTGAGGCTCTCATTTTCACAGATTGATAAAAACGATCTAATATATGAATATCTTTCTCAATCGCCTGAGCTTCTAGCAAATCGATCATTTTTTGCATTGATTTTGAGATGGCATTGTCTTCTGCAAAGGAATAATTTTCAAAAAGTGCTTCAAAAACAGGTTTTGTTATCATATGTTGTGATAACATCTCAATAGCCTGTTCCCTGGTAATTCCGGGATTGATGTTTTGTTGAAGTTCTGATAAAAACTCATTAAATGTATTTTTAACATCTTCATTCTTTACCATATTATTTAAGCGTGCGATCTGCTTTTCAGCTATTTCTGCAACGCTTTTAGCCCATTGTTCCCAATAAAGACGGTCTCCAACTTTATTGACCATCCGAGCAAAAACCACACTCTGTAATTCTTCAAACTGCAATAGTAATTGTGTTTGGATGGTTCTATCTGACCTACTGCTTTCAACAGAAATAGGATTACCATTTTCATCGAAACTGACTTCAGTTCTACCAACCTGAATAATATTAGGTTTTTTCTTATTAAGCTCAATCTTATTTATCGTGGCATTAAAACGGTCATCATGTGCTCTGAGAGCGTTTAATACCGTCCAAACTACTTTATATCGGGTATTATCATCCAATGCCTTTTCAGGTGGGATACCACTTGGAACAATTACCGGAATTATGATATAACCATATTTTTTCCCTTCAAAAAGCCTCATCACACGACCGACAGATTGCACGACATCAATTTGCGAATTACGTGCAGCTAAAAACATCACAGCATCCAAAGAAGGAACATCTACCCCTTCACTCAAGCATCTGACATTAGTAAGTACTCTGCACTCATCACTCTCTTCTTTCAACCACCCTAGCAAATCATCTCGGTCTGTTGCATTCATAGTTCCATCGATGTGCTGGGATTTCACATTGAGAATTTTTTCTTGTTTATCTTCAGGTAAATCAGCAATATATTTCTCAGAAA
>JAGLPO010000126.1 GCA_023137275.1 Candidatus Parcubacteria bacterium
CGCCACTGCATCCGCACTACTCATGCCGAGCAAAACGCCATTGCCCAGGCCGCCCGCTTCGGCGCCAGACTGGACGGCTCTACTTTATACTGCAAAATGACTCCCTGCTACGTCTGCGCCAAGATGATCATAAATACCGGCATTAAACGCGTGGTCTGCGCCCAGGATTACCATGGCGGCGCCCGCTCTAAAGAAGTTTTTAAAGAAGCAAATATAAAATTTGATTTGTTAAACGACAAAATGACCACCTACGAAGACATGTAATAATCATAAAAATATGAAACAATATTTAGACCTCCTGCAACACATTCTTGACCATGGCACTGACAAAGGCGACCGCACCGGCACCGGTACCAGAAGCTGGTTTGGCTATCAAATGCGCTTTGACCTGGACCAGGGCTATCCTCTTTTAACCACAAAAAAGGTCTTTATCCGCGGAATAATCCACGAGTTGATCTGGTTCCTGTCCGGTTCAACCAATATTAAATATTTAGCGGATAACGACGTGCACATCTGGGACGAATGGGTGTATCAGCCACACCTCAAAGCCAACAAGCTTGAAAATAAATTCCCCATGTATTCTGACGAATGGCATGAGGAAAAAAAGAATTTTATCGACAAAATCAAAAATGATAATGATTTTGCCGACAAATGGGGCAATCTCGGGCCGGTTTACGGCAAGCAATGGACCGCCTGGGAAGCTAATGACGGGACCAAAATAAACCAAATCAGCGACGCGGTTGAGCAGATTAAAAACAACCCCAATTCCAGGCGCATTATCATTAGCGGCTGGAATGTCGGGGATTTAAAAACTTTGATTGAAGGCAGTATCTCGGCTCCTCCGCCCTGCCATACTTTATTTCATTTTTATGTTATTAACGGCAAATTGTCATGCCAGCTATACCAGCGCAGCGCGGATGTCTTTTTGGGCGTGCCGTTTAACATCGCTTCTTACGCGCTTTTCACAATGATGATGGCCCAGGTAGCCGGCCTTAAGCCGGGTGAATTTATCCATACTTTCGGCGATGTCCATATATATAATAATCACTTTGATCAAGTCCGCGAACAGCTTAGCCGTGAACCCAAAAATATCCCCAAAATGATCATTAATCCAAAGGTTAAAGATATTTTTAGCTTTAAACATAAAGATTTTACTCTTGAAGGCTATGATCCATATCCACCGATCAAAGCCCAAATATCAGTATAAATATGAAAAAGAAACTAATTATCGGGCTGGTTGGCCAAATAGCTTCCGGCAAAAGCACAATTAATAAATATTTAGAAAATAAATATCAGGCCAAGACTCTTCGTTTTTCTACCATTCTCCGCGACATATTAAACCGTGTTTATTATCCAATTTCTCGGGATAGCATGCAACGGATGTCAACACTGCTCCGGAAAAATTTTGGGGAAGACGTATTATCTAAAGTAATATCCGAAGACGCGAAAAAAGCCAAAAAAAATATAATTTCTATTGACGGCGTTAGAAGACATGCCGATATTAAATACTTGAGAGAAATAGAAGGCTTTGTATTAATTCAAATTCAAGCAGACCCAAAAACCAGATACGAAAGATTGGTAGAAAGAAACGAAAATAAAGGCGATTCCGATAAAACTTACAAGGAATTTTTAACAGACGGCCAAAAAGAAGCTGACGCTGAAATTCCGGAAGTTATGAAAACCGCTGATGAAACCATTAATAACAACGAAAATCTTGATAAACTTTATCAACAAATTGATTTATTAATAAAAAAATACTTAGAGACTGTTTAAGAAGTCGCTTTTGTAGCGAAAATTTCAAATTTTGAGCAGAATTTTTTATAAATTTTTGAGCTTATGCCTAAGCATAGGCGAGAAAATTTAGAAAAAATTATGCCAAAATTTGGAATTTGCAGTAAAAATGGACTTTTTAAACAGTCTCTTACAATAATGAATTTGCCTGTCCAACTAATCCACCAAGATGCCAAACTCCCCACCCGTTCTTACGCGGGTGACGCGGGCCTGGATATTTATTGCATAGAAAATAAGGCTCTGGAGCCAAACCAACCGGCTATTATAAAAACCGGTATAAAACTGGCTATCCCCAATGGACACGTTGGACTTGTATGGGATCGGGGCTCTATGGGCAAGGCCGGAATTAAAACTCTGGGCGGAGTAATTGATTCCGGATTCCGGGGTGAATTAACAATTCATTTGGCTAACACCACTAAAAAAATTTACAATATTAAAAAAGGTGAAAAGATCGCCCAATTATTAATTCAAAAAATAGAACTTTTGGATCCGGTTAAAGCCAAAATTGAGGACAACACTCAACGCGGCGCCAAACGCTTTGCCAGCTCCGGTAAATAACAAACTCACTGTATAATGTACAAACCATGAAAATAATCTTAATGATGGCCGTTACCGCTGACGGCTTGATCGCTAAAAATTCAAATCATTTTCCGGACTGGACCAGCCCGGAAGACAAGCGCTTATTCCATAAAGTATCCAATGAGATCGGCGTGGTAATATTCGGTGATTCCACTTTTAATACCTTTCCCGCTCCCCTGCCGGGCCGCCTTAATGTCGTGTTTACACTTAAAAAAGATCCAAAACCAATAAAAGGGGTCAAATGGGTAACAGGCGAACCCAAGGCCGTACTGGATGAGCTGGAATCAGAAGGGCACACTCAAGCCATTCTGGGCGGCGGCGCTTTTTTAAATTCACTGTTTTTGGAAAAAAATTTGATTGACGAAATGATCATAACCATAGAGCCGCTTATCTTTGGCCAGGGGCTGGGGATTTTCAGTAAAAATTTAGACGCGAAATTAGAATTATTGGAAATGAAAAAACTTAATACCAGCTCAATAATGCTCCATTATAAAGTATTGAAAAATTAATTCACTCACCTTACGCGCTAAATATTTTTACCTTAGAAAAAGTTATAA
>JAGLPO010000127.1 GCA_023137275.1 Candidatus Parcubacteria bacterium
TGATTGAGATAATTTATATTTCATATCTATTTTTTCCAGCAGTGAGGATCTGCTTGAAGATAATCTCCTGTCATAGCATATGCAAATGCCCGACATCCACGACATGCTGGAATGAATTCACAGTCTTTACATTTGCCTTTCAGGTTGTCTGGATTTCGAATCTCCCATAAAAGCGGGTGGGTGTACCAAATATCATAAACAGTTGTTTCAAGCAAATTTCCCAATACGATCGGCAACCGCCTGCAGGGCAACACGTCACCGTTGGGCATTATTGTAAGAGCATTGTTGCCTACGGAACACATAGCCCCAATGTGTTCATCCTCTGGATTCAAGAGACAAAATAGCGTTCGATACAAGAGCATCCGGGGACTTGTGGTTTTTTGAAAAAATTCATAACACTTTTCATACACATTCCTGGTTTCGGATGAAGTCAGCACCCAGTTTTTTAGTCGGTCACTTTGACCTTCAGGGATAAATCGATCAATCACAAAGGCTTCGACTCCGATTTCACCCAGCTTTTTTGCCAGAGGTATTACTTCATCCTTGTTATGTTTGCCGAGGGTCATCATTACACATGTCGTTAAACCACTTTGATTTAACTTGCTGATTTTTTGAATGATCGTATCATAAGAACCGAGGCCCCTGATTTTATCATTTGTATCTTTCAGCCCCTCAAGAGAGAGCTGAACACGTCTTAACTTTTTATACTTGAGCAAAAGTTCAATGATTTCTTCATCTATTAAGGTGCCGTTGGTTAAAATGTCAACATGGCCAATCTCTTCTCTATTTTCCAGCAAATCGAGTAGTCGGAATACCACATCTTTTCGAAGAAACGGCTCTCCGCCTGTTATACTGAACGAACCGATTTTTCCCCATTTATTAACTGCATCGCATAAATGGTTACCGATTTTTAGTAATTGATCTATCTTCAACCCTATGTAACTATATTTTTTATGATAGCAATGCTTACATCGCAAATTACATGATTCAGTGATATGCCACTGAAAATAAAATTCAGTTTCATAATTCAGTTCAGATATGTTAAACATATTCTATTCCCATGGCTCGACAAATATTAAAATCCACCTGCTACTGCATGCACCTAATAATCTGTATAGTTCATTTTATATTCAATGAAAAAAAATAAAAAAATAGCGCTTTTGCTTCCATATTATGAAGGAAGAAACCATCATCACTTTCTTGGGATCGGCTATCTTTCTGCGGTTTTGAAGCAGACAGGATACGATACGCTTATAATTGACGAGGATGCTGTCGTTTTTGTTATGGAAAAACGTCAAGATGAGACGCCTTTAATATCAGCAAAACAATATATTATCGAAAAGTTGAAAGATTATCGTCCTTTTGTTATAGGTATATCAATAAATACCGCAAATTACAATAAAGGTTTAGAACTTTTAAACTTAGTAAAGAATTATTTTCCTAACGTTCAAATTGTTGTTGGAGGCCCTCATATTTCAACTTCATGGAAAACTTTATTAAAATACCATAAGGATCTTTTTGATATTGCCGTTGTCGGAGAAGGTGAACGTACATTTGTTGAAATCTGCAATCGAATTTCTTCTAATAATTCCTTGGAAGGAACAAATGGTATAATACTATCCAAGACAGGAAAGGGCAATTATAAACCCCGAAGCCTTATTAAGAATTTAGATTTGTTGCCATATCCTGACCGGCAAGGCTTTTATAAAGCTTTTCCAAGGGATATCCATCATATTATAGATGAAAATTACAATTATGTATTTTATAGCCATCTGCCGGGCTTTAGAGGAAAAAAATATGCAAGAATAGTAGGATCGAGAGGTTGTGATTTTTCATGCAAATTCTGTTCGCCTTCGATCCTTTGGAAAGATCCGTTAACTGGAAAGAATTGTAGAAGAATCCGTGATCCTGTTAACATTGTCAATGAAATTGAACATCTATTTGAGAAGGGATATCAAGCATTCTATTTTGATGACCCAACTTTCCCCTTTCTTAGTAAGCCAAATTTTTATAAACGTATGCTCCTTGAAATAAAAAAAAGGGGGCTACGGATAAGATGGGCTGCACCCACACGTTATGATGAACTCTCTAAAGATATCCTATTAGAACTTTTTGAGTCAGGCTTTACATACACCTATTTTGGTTTGGAAACTTTCCAAAATAAAAAGCTAATTGAAATGGGGAAGCGGATAGACATCGAAAAGAGTTTAAATTTAGTCCGGCTATGCAAAGAGATAGGAATCCATTGCGATGTTTCTTACCAGATAGGCCTTCCTGGCGAAAGCTTTGATTCAATTATCAGCAGCATTCAATGGCTTGAAGACCAAGGGCTACAAAAAAACAGCTTTTTTTCTATAGCTGCGATCTGGCCAGAAACACCTTGGGCAAGAACCTATGGGGTTAAATCGGATGACTTTGAACCGACAGTTGATAAAACAAACTTGGAAACAAATGGATTATTTTATTTTAACATAGGTAATCCCCTGATAGAAAGATATTTTTCGAACTGTTCTAGTAACTTTCATTTTATTGATGAAGAAACAGCAATACGCGTTAAGCATTATTTGATAGACTCAGGTTTTATTAAACGTTTTGACAACTAATGGTAAACTTTAGAAATTATGTACTGATGGAGTTTCAATTATTTATTGGGGGAAAATATCCGGGTTTGTTCAAGATTAAGAGGCATGGCTATTTGCCATT
>JAGLPO010000128.1 GCA_023137275.1 Candidatus Parcubacteria bacterium
TCATTATCCTGAAAGGGCCTCCGGGGGTCGGGAAATCATTTACCGCAAGGAAACTGATTTCCAGGATTAACAAAACGAAAACGGCACGGATTTCCATTGACGAAGTGCTTCATTTTGACCAGCGCAGGAGCCTCACTAAAGACAAGCTCAAACTCGCTAAATTCCACACAGCAATTATGGTCCGAAGCTTTCTTCGTGAAGGTTTTGATGTGGTTATCGAATATACCTTTGACATCCCCGAACATCTTGAGTTTTTGATCGATAAAATCAAACGTAGCCATACCGAAAAGCTACCTGCCGCTGACATTCACATCTTTCACCTTACAGCCTCAATCGAAGAAGTTGAAAAGCGCAATAAAACCCGAAAAGACGGATCTGACCCCTTACCTATAGGCACTCTGAAGAGACTATACAAGTCATGTGAAAACACGGCTGGACAAGTTAAAGGTGAAATAGTCTTAGATACCGACAAAGCTCCTGTAAAAAAGGCTGTTGAGCGCATAATGGAGTCGGTCATATGATAATTGATCTTCATATGCATAGCCACTATAGCCCTGATGGGAGATATTCAATTCCCAAGCTTCTTGATCTGTTTTCACAGGGGGATATTGCAGGTCTGACCGATCATGAGACCGTAGGTGGGTGGGAGGAGTTTGAGAAAGAAGCTGAAAATAGAGGAATTAAGCCTATTTTGGGGGTTGAATGGTTTGCTGATAAATGTCACATTCTTTCTTACTTTTTAAATAGTGTTCCAGATGATTTTTATAAATTTATGCAGAATCGCCGTGCCATCGAAAAAAGTTGCATGCGGACTCTATACAAGACATTCAAAGAAAAATTCCCTCGGCTTGAGTCTTATGATGAAGTCTTGGAGCTTCGTGCACATCCGGAAAGCATTCTTGGAAAGCCAGCTCTTTCCGATGCAGTTTCAAAAGTAACCGGATTTGACCGTACCCAGGCAGAAGACATGGTCAGGAAAGAAAAAAAGAAAATTCCTTTCGGCACTCGCCCAACCCCCTTTTATAACAATGAGATTATAGAAAAAATTATTGGATGGAATGCATTCCCAGTATTGGCTCATCCTTATAGAAATTTCGGGGGTAAAAAAGGGAGACAGGACAGGAAATCCGTGGAAGAAAGAGTTAGGGACCTTTCGAACAAAGGGATAAAGGGCATTGATGTCTATTCCTGGAATAGTAATGGAGAAGAACTGGATCATCTTCTTGGACTTTGCAATGAGTTGGGACTTGTACCTGTAATAGGTTCGGATTTCCACCATGAAAATAAGGGGTTGAGCCCTAAGGATCTTAAAGCCATAGACAAAACACTTAAAAAGAGGGTTGAAAAATGGGTCAGAAAAGACGCATTGAAGATAATTTGAAGGATTTTGCATCTCTGGACGATGATCGAACCGCAATTCAGGAATGTATAACAAAAATAATGAATACATTGTCTTTTCGTAAATTAGCGGGAAAAACTCAAGTTATACTTTCTCTTTCTGGTCCAAATGTGAGGACCCGCCTAACCCACACTATTGAAGTAGCTAAAATCGCGCGAGATATTTGCAAGAGTCTTCATCTGAATGAAGATTTGGGAGAGGCAATTGCGCTGGCGCATGATATAGGTCATACACCTTTTGGACATGTCGGAGAAAGAACTCTTCGGGAAGTTATGTGTGGGTGTGACACATTAAAAGAGCAGATTACTGATGATGATTTTTGTAATTCCGGCTTTAAGCATAATCTTCAGAGCTTCAGGGTATTAAATAATTTTGAGCAGCTTGCTGAAAGGAAGGGAGAAGAAAAGCCAAATCAAATCTGGCCATACATTTTCTGGGGAGCAGCGGCACATAGCAAAATGTCTTGGGCTAAACCTCAATTTGGTATGGACAATGAAATATTCATAACGTGCAAACATTGTAACTGGGTTTTTGTTTGTTGTTTTCATGAAAAAAAGGAGTGTAAAAAAAATGTACATAAAAAAAAAGATGTACTCGTAAAAAGTCAAAAATGCAAACAGGAAAAAAGTTTAAAAAAGAATACCAAAGAAATATGCAAGCCGTGGTTTTGCGCAAGTCTTCCAACAGTAAAGACAAAACAAGAAGCTGAAGAATATGGAATAAAGCTCAGAGGCTCTAGTGCTGAATTAATTGAAGGACAGTATATTATAAAAGAATGGCAACCTTTTATATATTGCAACCAAAAATGTTATATGGCGAAACTATGGGAGCATAAAATTTGCAATAACAATTATTATTTGAAGTATGAATTTTTATATGACCATCCATTCCCTAATAGCTTTTATGCACAAGATTTCTACAAATTCTTTTATGCAGACAATGAGGAGAATTTTGATTGGATATCAGTCGAAGCAGTAATAGTTAAGTTTGCGGATGAAATTGCACAAAGGCAGCAGGACTTGGAGGATGGAATACAAAAAAATCTAATAAGTATGATGGATGCCAAAGACCAAGTAAAGAAATATTTAGTCGAGTTTTTTTATACGGGATCAGATGAAATTAGTAAAAAAGTAGAAATTGACGAAACAAATAATCAAGAGGAGCTTGGTAGTTTTCTTGTAAAATTTTATACAGATAAACTTACAGAATCAAC
>JAGLPO010000129.1 GCA_023137275.1 Candidatus Parcubacteria bacterium
TTACGCACTAAATATTTTTACCTTAGAAAAAGTTATAATTAATGTAATTTAACCAAAAATGCTAAGATAAAACTTGTTCTTATCCTCGTTTTTGTTTAAATCATATTAATTATAACTTTGTTTATGTAATAAGTGCGTAATATGAATTTATAACACTTAAATACTAGCGTAGAGCGCCTGTTTTATTGATTCAATGTCTTGTTTAACCCGCTCGCTATTATCAGCTTCCCTGTTAATTTTTTTATAAGCGTGCATGGCGGTAGTATGATCCCGCCCGCCCAGCTCGCTGCCAATAGTCGGATAACTTGTGTTTAACTCTTTGCGCATTAAATACATGGTTATTTGCCGCGGATATACCAGCTCTTTTTTCCGGCTCTTGCCCATTATTTCTTTTTGCCCGATATCAAAAAAACGAGACACTACTTCCAAAATGTTTTTACTGGTTGTGGATTTGGTTTTAAGGCTGGAAAACAAGCTGTTTAAAATATTTTTGGTCGTATCCATGCTGGGCTGTGAATTATTAAACTCATGATAAGCGATCAAACGGTTTAAAACCCCTTCCAGCTCCCGAATGTTATTTTGCACGCTGCTGGCGATATAGTGTAAAATTTTATCATCTAAACTATAATTCTTTTCTTTGCATTTTGAAGACAGGATCGCCACCTTAGTCTCAATATCAGGCGGAGAAACATCCGCGACCATTCCCCACTCAAAGCGGGATAAAAGCCGTTTTTCAAGCGCGGGAATGGATTTGGGCGGCCGGTCAGAAGTTAAAATAATTTGCTTATCAGTTTGATGAAGCTCATTAAAAGTGTGAAAAAACTCCTCTTGCGTGCCATCCTTGCCGGCCATAAACTGAATATCATCCACTAAAAGGCTGTCAACTTTGCGGTAGCGCTCTTTAAAATCTTTGGCATTGCCGCTTTTCACGGCTTGCACATAATCATTGGTAAATTTTTCACTACTTACATAAAGCACTTGCCCGCCCTGTTTTGTAATTTCATGGCCGATTGCCTGTAAAAGATGGGTTTTACCCAAACCTACTCCGCCATAAATAAACAAAGGATTGTAAGCGTTACCGGGGTTGGCCGCCACGGCCTGGCAGGCGGCGTGGGCTAATTCGTTTCCCTTGCCAACCACAAAAGTTTCAAAAATATAACGGGCATTTAAACCAAAACGGTTAACCGGACCAAGGACTTCATCCTCTTGTTTTTTTATTTTTATCTTTTTTAACAGATCGCCCATTGGCGAGTTTTTGCGAACTTCCACTTTATAATAAATTTCGCTTACTTTGTTGTCGCAAACATTACTAAGGGCGCTGGAAATTTGATCATGGTATTTTTTTTCCAGCCAGGCTTTTGTAAAAGTATTAGGAACGCAAACAATACATTTATTATTATCAAATTCGGAAATAAAAGTGTTTTTAAACCAGGTTGTAAAATTCGCTTTAGAAAGATTTAATTCAATTTCTCCTAAAACCGCTTGCCACAATTGATTATTATTCATAATAAAAAAATTAACTTGTAATAAAATTAAAAAACCACATAATTATTTTAAGCGGCTTTCCGTAAAACTATTATTAGGGATGCGCGTTATGTTTTTTAAAAGTGTTAACAAACAATAATTGTATTATATCAATTAAATAAAATTTTAAAAGCCCCTTAAATGTTTATAACCTGTGAATAGATAGTGGAAATATTTTTTCTTACAAATTAAACGTAAACGCGCGTTTAAATAATAATAGGTTTTGTTAAGCTCATAACTTACGCGTTTAGATGAAATTAAACTATCGTTAATCTGTGATTATCTGTTTAGTCTGTGTCATCAATGTTTTAAAAATAATTAAATAAAATAAATAGAGCGCGGATTAAACTGATTAAACAAACTTACACTGATACTAATTCAAATACTTAAAGCTATTAAAATTTCTTCGGGATGAATATATTTTATGCTAATTAATATTTATTAACAAGTAGCTTTGTCAAATTATAAGATATTTTTTTATGTTATTTAATATTTATTAAAAAATAGTAGTAGTAATAAGGCAGTGTTTAAGTTTGATGGATTTTGTTAATTTATTTAATATTACCTGCGTGTTTTATGGTTTGTTGTGTTATTAAGCTGGGTAAGAGATAGGGTTTGGGGGTGTTTAATTTTGTGGATTAACGGCTGTTGGGCGTTTATTAACAAAATTATATACATTTCACCCCTGCCACGCACACCTGTAATCAAGAAGATATTAACCGGGTATTTAACAGGATTATTAACAGACCCGTTCATAAAAAAGTATTAAAATTATTAAGCCGCTAAAGCCGGAATCAAAAACACCGATCATAATGGAAGGTACCCATTTATTCAGACACTTTTGTTCAGTTCGTCGACCTTTGAAACAACGAGTTGATGGAATTGTCTGGGGCTCATTTTTAGAGCTGTGTGGATACGCTTATGGTTGTAATAATAAATTTGTCGATATATTGATTCAGCCAGATGGCCGTCATTTTCCAATTGGTTGATATTCCCCAACTCTAATTTGAATTGCGAATAGAAAGATTCCTGAAATGGATTTTCCCAAGGGCTGGATTTTTTGCTCATTGAAACTTTTACTCCGAGTTTTTCCAGAAAATTGGCATGTTCGTAGGATTGATATTCCGACCCCTGATCGGAATGAAAATATTTAGGCAGGCAATTTCTTTTTTTCATGGCATCCAGCACGGCCGATTTTACCAAAAAACGATTATGCCTTCTGGATATTGAGTGACCAATAATTTCCCGAGTATAAACATCAATAATTGTAGCCAAATAGATGAAATTATCTTTAAATCTG
>JAGLPO010000013.1 GCA_023137275.1 Candidatus Parcubacteria bacterium
TATTTAGTGCGTAAGGTGAGTTATATAAATTTAAAAAAATATACGTTTAATTACAATATTTACAACACATAAACCGGGGTTTCAAATAATTGTATCCGGTCAAATGGCCAGCCGCGAAGTAAAACCCGGCCGGTAATATAGCTCCGGTTTACCGGACCAAAACTGCGGGAATCTTTGCTGGAATTGCGATTATCTCCTAAAACATAAAATTCATCATCGCCCAAAGCCACCACTTCTTCGGTTAGTCCGTAAGTTTTTACCCCTGGCGATAAATAGGGCTCTTCCAAACGTACCCGGTCAGGATTGTTATTATTAAGAATATAAACATGGCCGTCTTTTATTTGAATTTCGTCGCCCGGTATGCCGATCAAGCGCTTAATAAAATATTCCTGCGGATTACGGGGGTAGCGAAAAACCACTATATCGCCGCGTTTTGGTTCATTAAAACGGTAACTGATTTCATCAATGATCAAATATTCATGATCGTAAAAATTAGGTTCCATGGAAGCGCCCTTGACGTAGAACGGCTGGATTAAAAAATACCTTACCGGAATAATTATTACCAGCGATATTACTACAATTTTTACCAACTCAAAAACAAAATTTAAAAAATTCTTAAGCATCGGGGTTTTTATAAAGAGACTGTTTAAAAAATCTCTAAATTAAGCAAAAACAAACAAACGCAAAATAAAATAAGAATAACACCTGCGTTATTCGCTTTATTTATTCTTCTGTTTTGCTTATTTTTTATTATTAAATCTCCTTTACTATAACACAGGTTCAAAAAAAAATCAATTGTCTGCACATTGTCCCTGGTAAACTGTATTTATTGCTAAAAAAACAAAAAAATCTATTGCCAAATTACGTATTTCCCGATATAATCTAAATAATTGTGTTTAATATTTTAGATTCAATCCCGCAGCGGCATGCGGGACAAAATTAAAACAGCATGTTAAAAAACACAAACCCAAGAATAACAGCAATTTTAATAATAGCCCTCATAATCGCGGGTACTTTTAGCTATGTTCAATATTTAATAAATAAGCCTTTAAAAATATTAAAAAATTACACAATTCCCAAAGAATTTATTCATAATGACGCAAAAATAGCCTTGGCATGGACAGATGACAATGAAGGCGAAACACTAATAATACAATCGGATAAAAAAGAATATAACGGGTTTTCAAGTGTTGATGTTTATTTTAGCATTACCAATATTTCCAAAAAAGACCAGGATATGGATGTTGTTGTTTGGGTTGGGAGTGAGAAAGTTAAGGTGGAGGAGATGGAGAAGGTTTTGAAGACGCAAGATACAAGAAACAAGGATACAAACAAATTACAAATTACAAATTATTCCAAATCAAACTCAAATATTAAAATTCAAAACAGAAAAGACACCGGCAAAAGCAGTAATGGTTATTCTGTCAATGATAATATTAAATCAGGCGAAACCAACTATTATAAAGCAACAATAAAATACCCGCCGATGAGCAAGGGAGAGTTTTTTATAGAGGCGTTTGGAAAAAAAAATTCAAAATTCAAAATTCAAAATTCAAAATTCACATATGGCCACCTAGACCCATGGTACTCATCAAACTGGAACTACAAACGCGAAATAACCATCAATGCCAGCCAAATAGCAACCACCACAGACTCTTTTCCTGTTCTTGCCACAACCACCCTGGACGATTTAAAAACAACAACCAACGGAGGCAAAGTAGGCAATGACAACGGCTACGATATTATATTCGTTGATGACGACGACAGCACGCTTCTTAATTTTGAAAGAGAATATTACGCCAGCACCACAGGTGAAATAGTTTATTGGATAAAAACAGACATTTCTTCAACAACCGACAAGACGATTTATATGTATTACGGAAACGGCTCGGCATCAGACCAAGCCACCACAACAGGGGTTTGGGATGATAATTTTGTGATGGTTCAGCACCTATCAGAAATACCGGATAACACAGCAGACCAAATTAAAGACAGCACAAGC
>JAGLPO010000130.1 GCA_023137275.1 Candidatus Parcubacteria bacterium
TTTTTGTTTAAATTACATTAATTATAACTTTATTTACGTGATAAGTGCATAACATGAGTAAGTCAGATTAAACTTCTATATTTAATTATACTGAAAATACTCACCGCACGCAAATTTCCTCTCAAAACTCATAACTCATAACACAACGATTCAAGCTGTGGGGCTATAAGTTGTGAGTTGTGAGCAGCGAGCTACCGGCGCAAAACTTTGACGATGAATCGCGCAGGGCCCATATTTTTTAAGGCTTTCCATGTGCGTTTTGGTGCCATAGCCTTTATGCTTATCAAAACCATATTGCGGATACCGGGCATGATATTCACGCATCATCCGATCCCGCGTAACCTTGGCAATGATTGAAGCGGCAGCGATTGAAAAAATTCGCGCGTCCCCTTTAATTATAGGCTCTTGCTTAATGCTTAAATTGGGAATTGGGAATTTTCCATCCAGAATGATCATGTCCGGTTTTTGTTTTAGCGCGCCAATAGCCTTTTTCATTGCCAGAAAGCTGGCTTGCAAAATATTAATTTTATCCACGGTCTGATGGTCGCAAACTCCAATACCAACACTGCTGAATTCAGAACTGATAATATCAAAAAGCGCTTCCCGCTTCTTTTCACTTAATTTTTTTGAATCATTAACGCCTTCAAGCTTATTGCTGACCGCAAAATCCTGATCAATCAGCACGCAGGCCGCCACTACCGGCCCGGCCAAAGGCCCTCGTCCGGCTTCATCAAGCGCCCCAAGGCAAGCAATGCCGGCATTAAGTAAACTTTGTTCATATTCAATATCTAACATGGTTTTACGCTTCTATCCATTATAATGCCCGGCTCTTTGCCTTTCTTAAGCTGGATAAACTCATAAGCTGCCAGAGCGGCGATCGTTCCCTGTCCCATGGCAATCGTGATCTGCTTATACGGCGTGGTTGTTACATCCCCGGCCGCGAACAAGCCAGGGGTCTTGGTGCCGCACTTATCATCAACGATTATCTGATGCTGCTTGGTGCGCTCTACCAGATCAGCCACCAGATCAGTATGGGCAATTCGCCCGACCTCAATAAAAACACCGTCAATCTTGATCTCCTGCTCTTTTTTTTCTTTATTAACCACTGTAATTGCCTGAACCTGGCCATCGCCTTTAATTTCCTTGATTTCGCTGTTTAGCATTAATTTAATATTTTTTTTCAATTTAACCTCATCAACCAAAACCTCAAAACCGCGGAATTCATCGCGCCTATGAATAAGATACACCTGGCTGGCAATTTTGGATAAGATCTCAGCCGCGTCCAAAGCCGCGTTGCCGCCGCCAACAACAGCAACCTGCTTGTCCCGATAAAAAGGCGAGTCGCAATTGGCGCAATACGAGATCCCTTTACCGATAAACTCTTGTTCACCCGGTATTGCCAAGCGCCGCGGCACCAAACCCATTGCGATAATAACGGTTTTGGCCTGATATTTCTCTTTTGAAGCATAAACAATAAAACCATTATTGCTTTTTTCTATTTTTTGTATTTCCTCGGTTTTAAATTCAACGCCTAAATCTTTGGCATGGTCATTCCATTTTGTGATCAGATCAATGTTATTAATTTTTCTAAAACCAGGATAATTTTCAATTTCACTGGCCCAAACCACTTGTCCGCCAGGCTCTTTGCCAATCACTAAAGTTTTCATTTCCCGCCTGATCGCGTAAATACCGGCTGTAATCCCTGCCGGCCCGGAACCAATAATTATTGTATCGTAAATTTGATTTTTCATAAGTTATCCTCTATTTATCCACTGCAACGCATTTTACTAATATTAGTAATAAAACAAACTTTAGTCCACAGTACTGTGGACTTTATTCACAGCAAATTCAAGTTAAAGTACACAAAACTGTGGACTAAACTTTTATTGCCTTTATCTTATTTCTTAATTCACAAATATCTTTAACTTCAAGAAGATATTCTGCCTTTTTCCTGTATTCTTCAAACTTTAATCCCTGTTTAATAATAACAATTATTTTGGCTCTAGACTAGCAAAGGTAGC
>JAGLPO010000131.1 GCA_023137275.1 Candidatus Parcubacteria bacterium
ATGAACCTGCCAAAATTTTCAGTTGACAAGCCAGTGACAATTACAATGATGGTTTTAATCATCGTTGTTTTCGGTTTTATCTCTTTTTTCCGTTTAGGATTGGATATGCTGCCCGACATTGAATTTCCCGTTGTTTCCGTAATCACTTCATATAGCGGCGTTTCCAGCAAAGATATTGAAGATGTTTTAACTAAGCCGATTGAAGACGCGATTGCTACGGTTAAAGATGTAAAAAAAATCAATTCAATTTCACAAGAAGGAATGTCCGCCGTAATGATTGAATTTAACAGCGGAACCAATGTTGATTTCGCGGCCCAGGATATTCGGGATAAAATCGGCTTAATGGAGGATTATTTGCCGCAAGATTCCAATAAGCCGTTAGTGGTTAAAATGGATGTTGGCGCCATGCCAATATTGGCTTATGGGATTACTTCTGACAGCCTGGCAATTTTGGAATTAAAAAAAATATTAGAAGATAATATTAAGGAGAAGATTGAAAGATTAGACGGCGTGGCTTCAGTTGAATTGCGAGGCGGGCAGGAGCGGGAGATTTTAGTTAAATTAAACAAGCCGCAATTAGAAATTTACGGCATTACTCAAACGCAAATCGCGCAAATTTTACATGGAGAGAATATTAACTTGTCAGGCGGTTTTATAGAACAGGGTTTGCAAGAATTTCCCTTGCGAACCGAAGGGGAATTTAAAAATTTAAAAGAGATAGAAGATACCGTTATCGTTATAAAAGACGGAACGCCGATATATTTAAAAGATGTCGCGCAAATCGTTGATACGCATCAAGAGACAAGAAGCTATTGCCGCACTAATAAAAAAGACAGCATATTATTATTAGCAAGCAAGCAATCAGGCGCGAACACCTCGCGGGTTGCTGAAATAGTCAAGAAAAAACTGCCTGAATTAAAAAAATATTTGCCCAAAGATGTTGATTTTAAATTAGTGATGGATCAAGGCCATTTAATTAAAACATCAACAAACTCCGTAGCCCAAAGCGGAGTGATCGGCGGACTGCTGGCAATGCTGATGGTTTATCTGTTTTTGCGGAATTGGCGGCCGACAATGGCTATTGCCTTAGCCATCCCTTTATCTTTAATCGCCACTTTTATTCCTCTTTATATTGTCGGCTATACTTTGAATTTGATGACTTTAGGAGGATTGGCTTTAGGCATCGGCATGTTGGTTGACAACGCCGTGGTGGTAATTGAAAATATTTACCGCCATTTGGAAAAAACAGGCAAGCGGCAAAAAGCCGCTATTGTCGGCGCTAAAGAAGTTGGGATGGCCATCACCGCCGCCACGCTCACGACTATCGCGGTATTCTTGCCAATGGCTTTGGGTTCTGGCATTGCCGGACAGATATCGCGGGGGCTTTCCTTGACAATTATTTTTGCGTTGGCTTCTTCTCTTTTCGCGGCCTTAACTTTAGTGCCGATGATTGCTTCAAAAATTTTTAAAAAAAGGGAAGGCGCTGATGATTATAAAAAAGCGTCAGGAGAGCAATATTTTGAAAAAATTAAAAACAGTTATAAAAAAGTTCTTATTTGGTCGCTTAACAATCGCTTAAAAACAATTATATCCACAATCGGCTTGTTGGCGGTGAGCGTGGTTTTATCTTTGTCTGTCGGCGCGGAATTTATGCCTGTTAGCGACCAAGGCATGGTGCTGATGGGAGTTAAAATGCCTGTTGGCGCGTCATTGGAAGAGACCAATAAAGTTATTGGACAAATAGAAAATGATTTAATCAATATTGACGGAATTTCAGTTATTACCGGTTTTGTGGGTTTTGACGAATCGAGCAGAAGCGAAAGTGTTGCGTTAGGGCTTGGGTCAACAGGTGTTAATGAAGCGCAAATTTTTA
>JAGLPO010000132.1 GCA_023137275.1 Candidatus Parcubacteria bacterium
TAGTGCTGCTACCAAGGCCAGAAACTATGCCATGGCCATTCTTGCCGCCGAGTCTGGACTTAGGGCAGATGAGATTTTGCATTTGGAATTACATGATCTTTTTTTTAAATCCAATAAAATACAAACTCGATATGCAAAAGGAACGAGAGGATCAGGAAAACGTGCTCGTACAACGCTATTCACTCCTCTTGCCCGTGATTCTGTTAATCTATATTTAAAAAAATATCGTCATATTATTACTCATGTAAAAAACAAATATCTTTTCCCCAATAAACAAGGCATCCCGTTAAAATATTCAAATGCTTGTAAAGCATTAAGAGAAATGATTGAAGTCGCACAGAAACATAATATCCCAATCATGGAACATATGGGATGGCATTGGTTTAGACGTATTTTCGCCACTCGTTTTATTGAACGATTTCCTCATCAACTATCCGCACTGGTTGAACTTTTGGGACACACTTCTCCCAATACTGTTCATCGCTATATAAAACATTCTGAAGCATGGATTGATACAAAGATTCAGAAAATACTTGAGGACAGCTCATCATGGCCATCAATTGGAGATTAAAAACCCACCTTTCAATAAAACATGCAATTTATACGGTTGCAGATTTTCGCAAACTCATCTGCAAAAAAACAGGTGTTATTATTTCACTGCAAAATCTCACCAATATGGTGAATAAAAGGCCAAAACAAATCAGACTGGAAACAATGGAATTGATTTGCTCTGCTTTGAATTGCAGTTTGCATGACATCTTGGAAATAAGGCCAAAACAGTTCAAAAAAATTAATGACAAGAAAAAACTTTCTTTTAAAAATACTCCGCACAGTAAACGATCTTTAAATGTATTCCCCGACCCAAAGGACTACTTATAATGGGACGAGGAGAATATGGTATATGCCCATCATGCAAAAAATATAAATATTTAAGCGGAACAACCTGTAAAACATGTTCTTATCAAATGGGAACTTGTCTTGCTTGTGAAAAGCAGTCAAAAATTTACGTTGATGGACTTTGCTATCTCTGTTATCAGGATCGTCAGGTTCTTGCCACAATCGAATCACTGGAAAGAGGTTTTCATCCTTTAAATGATTACAATAAACAGCTCTTTCAACTCTATTTAAGCTATATCAAACGATACAGACTATTTTATGCCCACATAAGAATCACCAAAGAACTTATTAATGTTTTACAAAATGATGAGATTTCAATAATAAGTGGTTGGTTCGATATATATATGTTGAGTGATCGTTATGTAATCATGCAGAAACCACAAAAACTTCAAGGTTGTGTATTCATTAAAATTGGCAACATGCTGTCAGAACTTGGAATCATATCTCCAAGGGAAGATGACAGGGATCATGAATTGCAAAATAAGTTGTCATGTCTTGTGACTCCCAATGTTCAGGATTTCGTCAACGATCTTTTAAAAATAAATACTGCCAAAAGATCAATCATTCACATTCTGAGAGAATTAACGTTACTGGAAACATTTGCCATTCAAGGTTTTGAAATATACTCATTATTTCTTTTAGACCGTTTTCACCTGCTTCAATTTTTTGACCAGCAAGTGGAATTGACAAATTCAGAACACAATAGAAAAAAACTATATTTGGACATCAAGCGTTTCTATCGTTGGGCCATACTCAATCGTCACATCAATATCAATC
>JAGLPO010000133.1 GCA_023137275.1 Candidatus Parcubacteria bacterium
GTTGGACGTAGTAGAGGACTCTACTCTCATCACTCAATACACCCAAACATCGAAACCGTCTAAGCCAACCGGGTCAACCTATATCAGGACATTCCGACTCCAGCGGAGTAGCAGAAAACAAATCACCCGCAATAAGCTGCCAATCGAGGGAACCTGGGAGGCAAAAACACGATACGCCTCTTATGTTATCGGGTTAGCCGGTGAGCAAGCGGCTATTCATGTAGGGCGGTGGCCGGTATTGGAACTGGCTTTGAATAATGCCAAT
Source organism: Candidatus Parcubacteria bacterium (assembly GCA_023137275.1). GTDB lineage: Bacteria > Patescibacteriota > Patescibacteriia > Patescibacteriales > UBA12075 > JAGLNE01. The sequence continues at coordinate 266 of JAGLPO010000133.1, forward strand.
GTCAAAGCCCCTCAAATTTTTAACGAAGAAATGAGCAAAGAAAAAATATGATAAAATTAAAGTACAGCATTAAAAGAACGATTACAACCGCTGATTTGTATGATGCTACAGATCCGCCATTAGTCTTTGAAGTTCTGGTTCGGCCCCCACGTGCCTGGGCCGTTTTGCATAACCAATTTGAAGACGGCGGATCCAGCGATGCTGAATTGGCCAAAGAATTAATTAGCCTGGCTTTTTTAACTGTATCGGACGAAGAAAATACCTATCCACTCGATACGATTGAGGCGGCTAATGAACTCGAGGCAGCAATTGAGGTGGAAAATCCAGGTTGTGGCAAAGATTTTTCGTGCAACATCGCCTGGGCCTTTGGGCGCCATCATTATAGTTTTCTCGGGGACCACCTGGGAAACTCACTCGAACCGTTGCCGCAATCCAACGGCAGCAGCGGAGAGAAAAGCCCAGTCAAGGCATCCTAAACGCTCTATACGATCAATTGCCGGAGGACTTCATAAGACTAACAAATGAGCTGCTACTTGCTAGAAAAACGTGGCAGCTTTTTGGTATCGGGTATAGAGAATTAGTAGAGATGGATTCACGCGACGTAGAATTAGTAAAGATTGCATTGATGATTTATGGCTGAAGTAAAAGTAAGTATTAAAACCACATATGATAACCGGGGCACGAAACAGGCCCGTGATGAATTGGCCCGCTTTGCCAAAAAGGGCAAGACTCAGGGGGATAGTCTAAAATCTTCCTTTGGTGGCTTGGGGGAAACTATTAGTAGCAGCTTGGGGGGCCTTGCTACTGGAGCGGCTATAGGTTTGGCTGCCAAAGAGGTAGCTGATTTTGCTATCGAAAGTTTCAAACTCGCCGAACAGAACCGGGTAGTCACCTCCTCATTCACTAATCTTTCCGGTAGTGCCAACATTGCCAAGATAAATCTGCAAGCAATGGGGCGAGCTACACGCGGCCTGATCTCTGAAACTGAACAAATGCAGATTGCCAATCAATTGCTTGGTATGAATATTGTCCAGACTGATGAGCAATTAGAACAGGTAGTCGGGGTCAGCCGGCGGTTGGGGAAAGAATTTAGAGGGCTTGGGGCCAGAGAAGCCGCCGAAGAATTTGCCATAATGATCGCAAATATGTCAGTGGCGCGGTTGGATAGTTTCGGGCTATCATCCGGCCGGGTCCGCGAACGAATCAATGAGTTGATGGCCACAACTGAGGACATGACCCGCGAACAGGCATTTTTTCAAGCCACGATGGAGGAGGGCGAAAAAACCCTTCAGCGCCTGGGGCCAGAGCTTAATACCACATCAGATGAAGTGTCCAGACTTGGGGCTGAGTGGGCCAACTTCCAGGTATCTCTTGGAAAAACTATTGATGAAAGCGGTGTAGTCAGTAGTTTTTTCAAGCAGATAACAGATGATCTTATACAATTTCAGGCGGCATTTTTTGATGATACACCCGAAGCGCAACTTAAGTCTATCAATATTCAATTGGCAGAGGAGGAAAAGCGGCTTGAAATTCTAAGGGATCGTGGCGACGCTTTTTTCGGTCTTTTCTCGGCGCAAATTCCGGGTGTTGAAGAAAATATAGCCTCATTAAAGTTCGAGTTGCAATCTCTCCTCGAAGTTCAAGAAATGCTATCTCAGCAAGGGCAAGAGGAACAGGCCCGCCTCCAGGCTGCCATTGCCTCTGAGGAAAAAGTAGCCGAGAATGTGGCCAAGCGGGCCGAGAGCGCCAAACGCTTGGCCGAAGTTCAGCAGGAGTTCAGTCGGGATGCCATCAATCTTCAGGAACAAACTGCTGACCAGATTTTAGACAGCCAAGGAAAGTTGGCCGATGATAGCGAAAAAAACGAAGCCGATCATATTGATCGTATATCGGATATGCGGCAACAAGCAGATAAAGAAAAGATTAGAGCTGGGAAAAAGCTACAAAAAGATCTAAGCAAAATTGATAATAGCCTTAGAGAAAATTTAGCAAAACAACAAATTGATGAAGATAAGGCAGTTATTAAAGCTGGGAATAAAGCTGATAAGGATGCAAAGATAAGTCGACGGCAAAAGCAGATTGACGCGGCCGGAGATG
>JAGLPO010000014.1 GCA_023137275.1 Candidatus Parcubacteria bacterium
TCAAATTCCTTGACTATAAAATAATAACGCGCCATGAATGATAAATATCATGAAGAACAAATAGTGCCGGTTAGAACAATGGAAAAAACCGCGCCTGGTGTTGATAAAACAAAATTTGAAAGGCCAAAAAGTCCTAAAAAGAAAAATCCGCTTAAAATAATCGGAATTTTTGTGATTTTTATTTTTACGGTTCTGCTTGTTTTTTCCAATCAGGTATCAACCTCTAAGCAAAGCCCAACCTCCTGGTTTGCCAATCTGCCGATCGTCAGACAATTAAAACACCTGGCCGAAAGCGCGGATCGGGCATTAAAGGGCGAGGCTATTGATCGTATCAATATCCTTTTACTCGGCCAGGGCGGCCGAAAGCATGAAGGCGGCTATCTTACAGACACAATTATGCTTGCCAGCCTGGAGCCGTCCAGCCAAAAAGTCTCACTTGTATCTATTCCGCGCGATTTAACCGTGCCGGTGGAAGACATGGACTACCAGAAAATCAACAGTATAAACGCATACGCCGAAATGGAATCAAATGGCAGCGGCGGCCTGGCTGTTTGCCAGGCTGTCAGCGATATTCTGGATATGCCGATTGACTACTACGTACGCGTTGATTTTGCCGGCTTTATAGATATCGTTGACGAAATGGGAGGAATTGACGTTGATGTTGAGCGTACCCTGAACGACTACCGCTATCCGATCATGGGCATGGAAAAAAACGAAGACTATGAAGCCCGCTTTGAGCATCTGCGCATTGAAGCCGGCCTCCAGCACATGGACGGCGGCCTGGCTCTTAAATACTCCCGCTCACGCCATGCTCTGGGGAGCGAGGGGTCAGACTTTGCCCGCGCCAGGCGCCAGCAAATAATTATTTCAGCGGCTAAGGACAAGCTTCTCTCCCGCTCCACGCTACTGAGCCCGGCTAAAATAATCAATATCATCAATGAGCTGGACGAGCATATTGCCACTAATCTCAAAGCCTGGGAAATGATAAAAATATGGGATAAATTTAAAAACGTTAACAAAGAAGATATTATAACGCGGGTGCTTGACAATGATCCAAATGGATTATTAATAGACACTATTACCGAAGAAGGCGCTTATGTCCTGGTTCCGCGGAGCGGTGATTTCGCGGAAATCCAATATTTTATTAATAATATTTTTTCTGACGCTCCAATTGAACAAAAAAACGTTGTTATTAATGAACGTTCCACTATTGAGGTGCGCAACGGCACCTGGATAAACGGACTGGCCTCGCAAATGGCATTGGATCTGGAAAAAATCGGTTTCACGGTTATCCGTATCGGCAATTCCAGCCGGCAAAATTTTCAAAAATCAATAATATACGATCTTAGTTACGGCGAAAAATCAGAGTCTATGCGAATACTAAAAAAATATACCAACGCCAATATCTCCTTTAGCCTGCCGGATTGGCTGGTAGACGAAATCTCGCAAGAGCTAAAGATTGAAAAAAATCCCATCCAGCCGGACTTTATTCTTATTCTCGGCCATGACGCTGATGCTACCGGTTCAGGCGCGGAAAATCCGGAAAATCTAATTAATACAAACAATAACTAATTCATAGCTTTTAATTTGTTAAAAACCGATTATAGTTATGAGTTCTAAGTTCTAAGTTATGAATTCTAATAATTTACCATTAGTTGTCATCTTTGGCCGAACCAATGTCGGCAAATCCACGCTTTTTAACTGCTTGATCGAAAAACACCAAGCCCTAACCAGCGATATTGCCGGCACGACCAGGGACGCGAATTGGGCAACAATTGAATGGTGCCGGAATAAATTTAGCCTGGTTGATACCGGCGGAATAATGGATCTTAAATTTCTAGCCGAGAAAAAACTGCAAACTACCGATATTGAAGCCAAGGTTCAGGAACAGGCTCGCAACCTACTCAAGCGGGCTGATTTAATATTGTTTCTGACTGATGCCCGCGACGGACTTTTGCCAACTGATAAAGAGCTGGTCAAATTCCTTATGAAAACAAAAAATAAAAATAAAATCCTGCTGGTCGCCAATAAGGCCGATAATCCCCGCCTTAGGCAAGGCACGGCTGAATTCAATAAACTGGGTTTGGGCGAGCCGCTTGCCATCTCCGCCGCCAACGGTTCCGGCACCGGCGACCTCCTGGATGAGATAACCAATAAACTCCCCGAATCTAAAAAACCAGTCCCCTCTCCTTTAGAAGGAGAGGGTAAGGGTGAGGTCATTAAAGTTGCCATTATCGGCAAACCCAATGTTGGCAAATCAAGCCTGGTTAATTCACTTCTGGGCGAAGAACGAATAATTGTCTCTCCAACCGCCCACACCACCCGCGAACCGCAGGACATTGAGATCAAATACAAAAAAAATCATTTTGTTCTTATAGACACGGCCGGCATTAGTAAAAAAGGCAGGCAAACCGCCAAGCGGACGAAAAATAAAAACACTTTGGAAAAATTCAGTATCCTTAAATCCCTGGCAGTAATTAGAAAAGCTGATGTCGCCCTCTTGGTAATAGATATTAACAAAGGCCTTACCCAACAAGAGTCCAAACTGGTTGAAGATATCATTAAAAAACAAACCAGTTTGATAATAATCGCCAATAAGTGGGACTTAATTGAAGATAAAAACACCAAGCATTATACCCGGGAAATAAATATTGCCTTGCCCTTTGCCACCTGGGCCCCGATTCAGTTTGTTTCCGCCCTGACCGGCGCCAAAACAGAAAAAGTCCTGGATCTGGCCGCGGAAATATACCAGGCCAGGCATATCACGATAAAAGAAAATTCTTTAAACAAATTCTTAAATAAAATAGTCAAAATCCACCGGCCAACCAAGGCCAAGGGCATAAAAAGGCCGCGGATCTATGAACTTGCCCAGGTTCAAACCAACCCTCCGGTCTTTAAAGTCCGCATTAGCCAAAAAGACACGCTTAACGAATCATATCTCCGCTTTATAGAAAATCAGCTTAGAAAAAAATACGGTTTTTTAGGCACGCCGATCAATATTTATGTAGAAAGGAATAAAAGCGTGCATGGAAAAAACGAAGACTTAAAAATGACAAATTCAAAAACCAAATAACTTATTTGCTCATGTTACGCACTTATCACGTA
>JAGLPO010000015.1 GCA_023137275.1 Candidatus Parcubacteria bacterium
ATTAATTATAACTTTTTCCAAGGTAAAAATGTTTGGTACGTAAGGTGAGTTATTTACATTTATGCGAATAATTATTGGCTTGGGAAACCCGGGCGAAAAATATAATAATACGCGGCATAATGTCGGCTTTATGGCTTTGGATCTTTTTGCTGAAAAGAAAAATTTAGCCTGGAGCTTTGATAAAAAATTCAATATCAATTTTATTAAAAATAACAATACTTTTTTTATTAAACCGCTCACTTTCATGAATAACTCGGGCCAGGCGATTGCTTTGTTTATGAATTATTATAAATTGCTTCCCAAAAAACTCAACCTAATCAAAGAAAAAAATGCCAATCTTTCGCAAATTCTGACTGTTATTCATGATGATTTGGATATTGAACTGGGAAAATTTAAGATCTCCGCAAATTCCCGCTCTGCCGGGCATAAAGGCGTGCAGTCAATTATTGATCATTTAAAGACTAAAAACTTTAAACGGATTCGCATTGGCATAAAAAATAATAAACCAGAACAGATGCCAACGGACTTGCCGCGCCAAAATACAATGGAGGCGGGAAAATATGTATTGCAAAAATTTAGTAAGGAAGAGATGGAGATTATTAATAATTTGATTAGTGAAATAATAAATACTAAAATCTTATGAGCACTAAAAAATTAAAAGAATATATGAAAAATCCGCCATTAGTAAAAATCGGCGGAGCAACATTAATAAATTTCAGTAAAATTATAGAAGAAACAATGAAAGATCCGAAAAGGGGAAAAAATATTGAAATGGAAATGAAAAAACTGGAAAACAAAACCCGACCATTGAAACACTGCAAAAAAAATCGCGCTTAACACAAATGCTTATCTTCTGACAAGTCTTTATCTCCCGGCTTCCAGCCTCTGCCTGACCGAACAAATTACTGCCCACCAAACGATAATGAATAATAAACACCCAAGGAGGATAAGCATTTAATATATCAAGACGTTGGCAAGCAGTAATTTGTCAGCCAAAATAAAAAATAAAAGCATTTAAAATTTGATATTGCACTCTAGCATAATTCATCAAAATTGTCAATAAAAAATGCAAAAACTGATTTTTTTTACCCAAAATTAGATAAATATGAAATATTCAAACGAAGAAAATAAATATTTAATCGGCCTTTCCCACTTCCCTAAATTCGGCCCTGCGCGGCTTAAGCTTTTACTATCTTATTTTAATAACGCCAGACAAGCCTTTGAAGCTCCACTTAACGAAATCGTAAAAGCCGGCATTAAAGAAAATATTGCTTCAGAATTTATTTCCGTTCGTGAAGAAATTGATCTGAGTAAATTATTAAACACCCTTGAAAACGAAAATATTAAGGTTATCGCCCTGAACGATGAACGATATCCTAAATTGCTTAAAGAAATATATGATCCGCCGGCTCTGCTCTACGTTAAGGGCGAGCTTAAAAATAACGACGAATACGCCATTGCCGTGGTTGGCACTCGCAAATTTTCACCCTACGGCAAGCGCGTTACCGAAGAAATAGCCAAAGAATTGGCCCAAAATAAATTGACTATTGTCAGCGGGCTGGCCCTGGGCATTGATGCCATTGCCCACAGCGCCTGTTTGGAAACAGGCGGGCGGACAATTGCCGTTCTTGGCACCGGCTTGGATAGAAACAGCATTTACCCGGGCATGAACCGCTCTTTGGCAGACAAAATAGTTAACAGTAAAGGGGCGGTAATCAGTGAATTTCCCTTATTCACCCAACCCTGGCGCTCTAATTTTCCCCAGCGCAACCGGATAATTTCCGGCCTTTCGCTTGGCACTCTGGTAGTAGAAGCGGCTGAACGCTCCGGCGCCCTGATCACCGCCTTTAGCGCTCTGGAGCAAAATCGCGATGTTTTCGCGGTTCCGGGCAGTATTTATTCCGAAGCCTCAATCGGACCCAACAAGCTGATAAAACAAGGGGCAAAACCAATAGCTAAGGCCTCTGAAATTATGGAAGCCCTTGACCTTAGGGAAGTAAACAAGTATATTAATAATAAAAAAATCATCCCTGATTCAGTGGAAGAGGAACTCTTGCTCACGCATTTAAGCCGCGAGCCAACGCACGTTGACGATCTTACCCGCTTGACAAAACTTCAGGTAGCTGCTATAAATGCCGCATTGACTATGATGGAAATGAAAGGATTGGTGAAAAATTTAGGCAATATGCAGTATGTGCTCGCGCGTTAAATATATAATTCATCTTACGTGCTTGCCACGTAAAAAAATTATAATTAATGTAATTTAAACAAAAA
>JAGLPO010000016.1 GCA_023137275.1 Candidatus Parcubacteria bacterium
AATATTCAAATTCCTTGACTGAAAATTAATCATCTTAAATTCAGCCGCTATCTTCATTGTTTTTGTCGCGTCAGCAAATTAATGCTATTATTAACTATAATAACTATTAAATAAGCAAAAAACATGAAGAAAACTATATTATTTATTTTACCCCTGCTTCTTATTACCTTGTTCACAGGCTGCACGGTTGATAGTAATGCCCCGGTGTTGAATAATGAAGTAGTTGATGAAGTGGCAGAGGAAGAGTCAGGTATATTACAAGTTGATGATGAGGGGAATACCAGCTTTAACTCAGATGTTTTAAGTAGTTTGTTAAATGAGGTTAAAATAGCAGAGCTTAGCGCAGAGGAAATAGCCGGTATTAAATTTATGCTGGAAGAGGAAAAATTGGCTCGTGATGTTTATAAAAAACTTTTTGAGAAATGGGGACAGCAAACATTTAACAATATTTCACAAAGTGAAGAAACCCACATAGGAGCGGTTCGCAATTTAGCCCAAAAATATGGAATTGATACCGGGTTTTATAATGACGAAGTTGGAAAATTTACAGACGAGGTATTATCGGGGCTATATAACGATTTAGTGGCCAAGGGAGAAAGTTCATTATTGGAGGCCTTAAATGTCGGCGCTTTAATTGAGGAGATCGATATAGTGGACCTGGAAGAATATTTAAAACAAACCAATAACGAAGATATCGCGCTAGTCTATGAGAATTTAATACGCGGTTCAAGAAATCATTTGCGCAGTTTTGTGAGAACAATGTCCCGCCAGGGCCAAAATTACGAAGCGCAGCGCCTTAGTGCCGCAAACTATGAAGAAATTGTTAATTCCGAAAATGAGCAGGGCTCAAGACAGGGCAGCGGGCAAGGAAGAAACAGAAAGTAAAAGCAGAAAATTTAATTTTAAGGCGTATTTTTGCGAGAAATATTGGTTTTTTTGCGTGTTATTTAATAGAGTTTACAAATTATTTATACGTTATGACAAATTCTCAAAATACAAATACGAACACAACAAAAGAACAAGAACGCGCGGAATTGCACCGCGCTATTTGGCAAATTGCCAATGATTTGCGCGGGAGCGTGGATGGTTGGGATTTTAAGCAGTATGTCCTTGGTATGCTTTTTTATCGCTTTATTAGTGAGAATTTAACCAATTATATCAACGCTAATGAACGCCGTATATCCGGAAAAGAAGATTTTAATTATATAAATCTTCCTAATGAAGAAGCTGAGTTTGGCAGAGCCGAGACAGTAATAGAAAAAGGATTTTATATTTTGCCAAGCGAACTTTTTGTGAATGTTGTAGAAATGGCTCGTAATGATGCCAACTTAAACGAAACTCTTAGTATTGTATTTCGCGCTATTGAAAATTCCGCCAAAGGCGCGGAAAGCGAGTCTGATATAAATGGACTGTTTGATGATCTTGATGTAAATTCCAATAAATTGGGAGCTACGGTAGAGAAAAGAAACAAGCAACTCACAAAACTTTTGGAAGCTATTGCTAATCTTCGTCTTGGCAACTATTCGGACAACACTATTGATGCATTTGGCGATGCCTACGAATATTTAATGACTATGTACGCGTCAAATGCCGGAAAATCCGGCGGTGAGTTTTATACTCCGCAAGAAGTGAGCGAGCTTTTGGCGGAAATTTCTACTGTTGGCAAAAAGGAAGTAAATAAAGTGTACGACCCTGCCTGCGGTTCAGGCTCTCTTTTGCTTAAATTTGCCAAGGTTCTTGGCAAGAAAAATGTTCGCCTTGGGTTTTACGGTCAAGAAATTAATCTTACAACCTATAATCTTTGTCGTATCAATATGTTTTTGCACGACATTAACTATAATAATTTTGATATTGCTCATGGCGATACGCTTACTGATCCGAAACATTGGGACGATGAACCGTTTGACGCTATTGTTTCCAATCCGCCTTATTCCATTAAGTGGGATGGCGATGGCAATCCGATTCTCATTAATGATCCGCGTTTTTCACCGGCTGGCGTGCTGGCGCCAAAAAGTAAAGCCGATCTTGCCTTTACTATGCATATGCTCTCGTGGCTTTCTACTAATGGTGTGGCTGCGATCGTTGAATTTCCCGGTGTGCTTTATCGTGGAGGAGCAGAGCAGAAGATTAGAAAATACTTGATTGAAAATAATTATATTGATACGGTTATTCAACTTCCGCCTGATTTATTTTTTGGCACCACAATTGCTACTTGTATCATTGTGCTTAAAAAAAGCAAGGAAGATAATAAAACATTATTTATTGACGCTTCCGCCGAGTTTGTCCGCGGTGGCAATAAAAATAAACTGAGTGATGCAAATCGCGCTAAGATATTGGATGTATTTATTGCCCGTAAAGATACTGAGTATTTCTCTAAACTAATTGACAACAAAGCCATTGCTGACAATGGTTACAATATTGCTGTTTCAAGTTATGTGGAACAAGAAGACACTCGCGAAGTGGTGAATATTACAGAACTTAACCAGAAGATAACGCAAGTTGTCGCGCGGCAAAATGAACTTCGGGTTGCGATTGATGAGATTGTTGCTGATATTGAAGAAAAATAATATGAAAAAACTATGAAAAAAAGCAATAATTTAAAAAAAGTGGTTACTTTGCGTTCATCTGCTGCCGAATATTTAACATTCGTCTCAGCGGTAGGAGAAAATAAAGAAAGTATTGAAATTCGTTATGAGGACGAAAATATTTGGATGACGCAAAAAATGATGGCAGAATTATATGGCGTATCAGTATCTGCCATCAATCAACATTTAGACAAATTAACCAAAGACGCCGAAATAGATAGTTCAGTTATTAAGCAGTACTTAATAACTGCAAATGATGGAAAAAAATACTTAACAAAGCATTACAGTCTTCAATCGATTATTTCCATTGGCTTTAAAATTGAAAATGAGCGTTCCGTTCAGTTTCGCAAATGGGCTCGTCAAATTGTTAAAGAGTACACCATCAAGGGTTTTGCCATGGATGATGAGCGCCTGAAGAATGGCGGCACAATTCTTAATAAACAGTTTTTTGAAGAATTGCTTAGCCGTATCCGTGAAATTCGTATTTCCGAACGAAAATTTTATCAAAAAATTACCGATATATACGCCACTGCTATTGATTATGATAATACCGCGGAAACAACAAAAAAGTTTTTTGCTACAGTTCAAAACAAATTGCATTGGGCAATTCATAAACAGACAGCTGCCGAAGTAATTATGCAACGAGCTGATACAAAGAAAGATAATATGGGGCTGACGACATGGAAGGATTCCCCAAAAGGGAAAATTCAAAAGTTTGATGTATCAATAGCTAAAAATTACCTTACCGCTACCGAGTTGGGCAGTCTAAAGAGAATCGTTTCCGCGTATCTTGATATTGCGGAAGATATGGCAGAACGGCATATACCACTTACGATGCGGGATTGGGCTGACAGATTGGATAGGTTTATAAAAATAACAGACAGAGAAGTTCTGAACGATACTGGAAAGATTTCGCATGAGCTGGCAAAAGAATTTGCTGAAAGTGAATTTGAAAAATATCGAATTATTCAGGACGATCTGTTTGAGTCTGATTTTGATAGAGTGGCGAAGAAATTTTTAGAAAACAATAAGCAAAATAGAGTATAGAAAATACCAGAAGAAGACTTTGAGCGGTGTTGAGATGGAGTTTTTGGAGAGTATTAAGGATGTGGAGAAGGAGGTTAGGAAAAAAGAGAATATTAAGAAATAGTTTTTAACCGTGTCAATTTCGACACCTTTAGAAATGTGTTTAAAAGAGGTTGAGAGGAAGGTGAAGGCTAAAAAATTGGGTAATAAAAAATAAGAACAATAACATGGCAGAAGAAAAAATAAAAATCAAAGAAGATGACATTCCTGATATTAATAGGAAACCAAAAGTAATAGCTTGTTATCTAGCTGGTTCGTTGGCTGGGTCGGGGGTTGGAATGGATAAAAAAATTGAGCTATCAAGAAAAAATTTAGTAAGATTGATTGATAAAGCAATATATGAATACAAAATGGCCAGAGAAACAATTATTGAAGAATTTAGCAGTAAAGAAAATGGTGTTATTTATATCCATATTATCATCAATCATTTTGAAAACTGTTTAAATAGTATTCATAGAGTATTTAATTTATATGAAAGCATAAAAAGAAATCAAAATGGACCATATATAGATAGATCGTTAAAAAAATTAACAAAAGTTCACAAAGATGTGGTTAGAAAAATCAGGAACATGGTTGAACATATTGATGATGATATACAAAATGATCGTATTCAAAATGGTCAAGCAGTTGCTTTACGAGTAACCAAAGATTATAAAGCTATAGAAATAGGAGATAATTCAATAAAACTCACTGAAGTTGTTGACGTGTTAAATCATCTATATGATATTAGTAGAATCGTTGCGAATTATAAAATTGAAAAATAATATGACCAAACATCAAAATAAAATTGAAAAGTTAATTTCAAAACTATGCCCGAAAGGTGTTGAGTTTAAGGAGTTGGGAGAAATTTTGAGCTATGAACAACCCACTAAATATATTGTTAATTTAACTAAGTATAATAATGATTTTACAATTCCTGTACTAACAGCTGGAAAAGGTTTTATCCTTGGTTATACAGATGAAGATGAAGGGATATATAAAGCAGGCAAAAAAAATGCTGTTATTATTTTTGATGATTTTACGACTTCGTTTCATTGGGTTGATTTTGATTTCAAAGTTAAATCTTCAGCAATGAAAATGATACGACCACAACAAGATATTGAAATAGATTTTAGATTTATTTATTTTGCAATGCGTTGTATTGATTTTAAACCCCAGGATCACGCTCGTCATTGGATTTCTAAATATTCAAAATTCAAAATCCCCATCCCACCGCTCCCAATCCAACAAGAAATTGTGAAAATTCTTGATAGTTTTACAGAACTGGAAGCAGAACTGGAAGCAGAGCTGGAAGCAAGAAAGAAACAATATGAGCATTATCGTGATGAGTTGTTGAATATTAAAGATGAGGTGGAATCTAAAGAGATAGGAGAAATATGTAAAACAACAAGTAATATTAAATGGTCAGATAAAAAATCAGAAGAATTTAAATATATTGATTTGTCATCTGTTAATAGGAGCAATAACACAATCATGAATACACAGTTAATAAATTCTGAAACAGCACCAAGCCGAGCACAAAAAATTGTAATTACAGATGATGTTATATTTGGAACAACACGACCAACATTAAAAAGATATTGTTTTATAACATCAGAATATAACAATGAAATTTGTAGCACTGGTTTTTGTGTGTTGCGAGCAAATAAAGATATTGTGTTACCTAAATGGATTTATTATCACATTTCAACAACTAAATATAACAATTATATAAACGAAGTACAAAGAGGGGCTAGTTATCCAGCAGTTACGGATGCTAATGTGAAACGATATCAAATACCAATTCCATCACTCGCAGAACAAAAAAGAATAGTATCTATTTTAGATAAATTTGATGCACTTGTGAACGATATTTCAATCGGTTTACCGGCAGAACTTACAGCTCGCAGGCAACAATATGAATACTATCGTGAGAAACTATTAACATTCACCCCATTAAATAAATAGTATGCAAAATAAAAAATACAATTTAGTCGCGGAAAATCCGCAAAGTACTGTTGTTGCTGAATATCAAAGGTCTGTAGACAGAGTGTGGGATAGTGTTTCTTGTCAAAGCGAAGCAGAATTGGAACGAGCTTTTATTAAACAGCTTAAGACACAGGCTTATGAACAAGTAAATATCACATCAGAAGATGATCTTGTGCTTAATTTGCGTAAACAATTAGAAAAATTAAATGATTTCAAGTTTAGCGATGCTGAATGGGAGCATTTTTTTGCCAGTGAAATTGCAAATCCAAATCAAAGCATCGCTGAAAAAACCGCCACCATTCAAGAGAATTATATAAAAAATCTTACGCGTGATGACGGCACGGTGAAGAATATCTATCTACTTAAGAAAGACAAGGTGCACCCAAAGGGCATGATAAATGGCGAAGCCAGAGAGGGTGCCCTGAGGTGTAATATTCACGACAATAGTTTGCAGGTTACCAATCAGTACGCCACAGAAGATGGTCAGCGCGCTAACCGATATGATGTGACAGTACTTGTAAATGGTTTACCATTGGTGCATATTGAGCTTAAACGGCGCGGAGTTGCCATTCAAGAGGCTTTCAATCAGATTAACCGCTATCAACGAGAAAGTTTCTGGGCTTCAGCCGGACTTTTTGAATATGTTCAACTGTTTGTTATTTCAAACGGGACACATACAAAATATTACAGCAATACCACGCGCCAAGAGCATATCAAGGAAGCGAGTGAAGGCAAGGTAAAAAAAGGCAAGCGCTCAAGTAACAGTTTTGAGTTTACAAGCTGGTGGGCAGATGGCACCAATCGTCCTATCACGGACTTGATGGACTTTGCCAAAACTTTTTTTGCCAAGCATGCGCTTTTGAATATTCTGACTCGTTATTGCGTATTTACCAGCGAGCAAGAACTTTTAGTAATGCGTCCATATCAGATTGTGGCAACTGAGAAAATACTAAATAGAATTGAGGTTAGTAAAAATTATAAAAAACAAGGAACCGTGGAAGCAGGCGGATATATTTGGCACACAACCGGGTCGGGGAAAACTTTAACCAGTTTCAAAACAGCGCAACTAACAAGCAAATTGCCATACATAGACAAGGTGTTGTTTGTTGTTGATCGGAAAGATTTGGATTATCAGACAATGAAAGAATACGATAAGTTTGAAAAAGGCGCTGCCAATAGCAATACCAGCACGGCAATTTTAAAAAAACAACTTGAAGATACAAACGCGCGTATTATCATCACCACCATTCAGAAATTAGACCATTTTATTAAGCGCAATGCCGGGCATGCTCTTTTTGACGGACATATTGTGCTTATTTTTGATGAGTGTCATCGCTCACAGTTCGGCGATATGCATGCCGGCATTACCAAGGCATTCAAAAATTACAATTTTTTTGGATTTACCGGAACGCCGATTTTTGCAGTCAATGCTTCTGCCGGCGGACGAGTAGACTTGAAAACCACGGAACAAGCCTTTGGTGATAAGTTGCATACTTACACAATTGTGGATGCAATCGCCGATAAAAATGTTTTACCGTTTAAGGTTGATTATATTTCCACGGTTAAAGAAGCTGAGAATATTGAGGATAAGAAAGTGAGCGGTATTGATCGTGAGGCCGCGCTAGCCGCGCCGGAACGATTAGAAAATGTCGTGAAATACATTCGTGAGCATTTTGACCAAAAGACCAAGCGAAATAGTTTTTATAAATTAAAAGACCGTCGCTTAGCCGGGTTCAACTCAATCTTTGCTGTTTCTTCAATTGATGTGGCAAAGAAATATTATACGGAATTCAAAAAACAACTTAAAGATTTACCAAGTGACAAGCAACTAAAGGTGGCAACGATTTATAGTTTTGGGGTTAATGATGAGGACGCGGACGGAATGATAGACGAAAATTTAGAAGATACAAGCGGACTAGATGTTAGTTCAAGAGATTTTTTGGATAGAGCTATTACAGATTATAATAAAATGTTTGGCACATCATACGACACCTCGTCTGATAAGTTTCAGAATTATTATAAGGATGTAAGCGAGCGAGTAAAAAAACGGGAGATAGATATTCTTATTGTAGTTAATATGTTTTTGACAGGTTTTGACGCCACTACACTTAATACTTTGTGGGTGGATAAAAATTTGCGATTGCATGGTCTGCTTCAGGCGTATTCACGGACAAATCGCATTTTAAATAGCGTAAAAACCTTTGGGAATATTGTTTGTTTTCGTAATTTAGAGGAAGCAACTAATAAATCAATCGCGCTCTTTGGCGATAAAGAAGCCAGTGGTATTGTGCTGCTTAAATCATATGATGAATATTATAATGGATATAAGGATGGCGATAAAGAAGTGCGTGGTTATAAAAGTTTAGTAGATGAGCTATTAGAAAAATTTCCTGTTGGAGAGCGTATTGTTGGAGAACAAAACCAAAAGAATTTTATCGGTCTGTATGGCGCTATATTGCGGGTGCGTAATATCTTGGTTACTTTTGATGAGTTTGCCGGTAACGAGATTTTGACTGAGCGTGATATACAAGATTATCATAGTGAATATATTGACCTCTATAATGAATTCCGAAAAGGAAAAGATAGCGATAGTGAAAACATCAATGATGATATTGTCTTTGAGATGGAGCTTATCAAACAAATAGAAATCAATATTGATTATGTGTTGGGACTTGTTAAAAAATACCACGAAGATCATACAAAAAATCGTGAGATTTTGGTTGACATCAATAAAGCCATTGACTCAAGCGTTGAGTTGCGTAATAAAAAAGATCTTATCAATCAGTTTATTGCTTCGCTTGATGTGCAGTCAGTAATTGATGAGGATTGGCAGAAGTTTGTAAATAAGAAAAAGGTTGAAGAGCTTGAACAAATTATCACCGAGGAAAATCTTGACCGTGATAAAGCCTATAAATTTGTAAAAAATGCCTTTCGTGATGGCAATATCGCAACAACCGGCACCGCTATTACCAAAGTTCTACCACCCGTATCTCGTTTTTCTCAAACCGGTGAGCGTAGCAAAAAACGAGAGAGTGTCCTTGGGAAGTTGACAGGATTTTTTGAAAGATTTTTTGATATTTCAAGAGGGATAAATAAGTAAACGATCGAAATGGCATTAAAGTAAGAATAAAAGATGTTATTCAATAGCAATAGATAAAATATAATTCTTTTAAAGATTTTAATTTGTCATAGATTTATATACCAATTTCAAATAGAGGGAGTGGAGAGAAAGAATAAAATTATCAAGCTAGAATTGATAAAGTTTTTAAATTTTAAAAATAATTTAGTATCCTGGACGTTTTTGCGCTAAAGCTGTATTATGGAAAAAGCAATAATATGATTAATTAACAATAAAATTTTATGGGAAGTTTTAACAGAGGAGATAAATTTCATAGTAAAAAAAGGTTTAGTGGCGATTCCGGGCGCGGAAGAAGTGACCGGTCAGAAAGGCCCAGAATGCACCAAGCAATTTGTTCTGAGTGTGGTAAAAAATGTGAAGTTCCTTTTAAGCCAAATGGCAGCAAGCCGATTTTTTGCAGTGATTGTTTTAGCAAAAAAGAAAGTACAAATAATAATAGATTTGAAAGAAGAGATTCTAAAAGATCAGACTTTAGAGACAAAAAAATGTTTGACGCGGTTTGCTCTGAATGCGGTCAAGCCTGCGAAGTTCCTTTTCGTCCGACTAGTGACAAACCGGTTTTTTGCAATAATTGTTTTGGGAAGCGTAAAAACAGCGGTAGCAGCAAAAAAAATATTATTGCCACTGCAGTTATCGGTTCTGACCAGCACAAGAAACAGTTTGAAGTATTAAATGGCAAGCTTGATGAAATTTTGAAAATGTTGACGCCAAAAAATTTAGTTAAAGAAAAAATTAAAAAAGAAAAGGTTAATGTTAAAAAGGCAGTTAAAGAAGTTGCAAATAAAGATAAAGAAAAAAAGGTTGTAGCAAAGAAGAGGGTCGTTAAAAAAGCAGTGGCTAAGAAAAAAGTCGTTAAAAAAGCAGTGGCTAAGAAAAAAGCGCCAGCCTCCAAAAAGCCGGTTAAAAAAAATAAAAAAAAGTAACATAAATTTTTTTAGAATAGCATAATATTTTAGTTTAAAAATATGGCAAACCAGGTAATACTTAGATTTGAAGATGTGGTTTTTGAATATTCGCACAAAAAGCCGATTCTGGATGAAGCCGGCTTTAGCGTGCGTACCGGCGCGAAAATTACATTAATGGGCCAAAACGGGGCTGGAAAAAGTACTCTGTTTGGCCTGATCAAAGGCGAACAAAAAGCCAAGGAAGGCAAAGTCTCGGTTACTAACGGGGCGAGCATCGCGACTGCGCGGCAAGTGGTTGAACGAAGCGATTTTAAAAAAACAGTTGAAGAATATTTTGCAACATCTTTTAAAATTGCGTTGCCAAATTTAAAAAGTGAAATTTCAAAAGCAATGAAAGCTGTTAATTTAGCGGTGCCGATTGATAGAATAGTCGGAGAGCTTTCCGGAGGACAGCAAGCGCGCCTGCTTCTTGCCAATGCCTTGATTCAAAAGCCGGATATTTTGCTTTTGGACGAGCCAACCAACAATCTTGACAAGGACGGGATAGATCATCTGCTGGAGTTTTTAATAATGTATGAAAAAACCGTAATCGTAATTTCTCATGACGCTGATTTTTTAAATTGTTTTACCGAAGGTGTTTTATATCTTGATGTATTTACAAAAAAAATTGAAACTTATGTCGGTGATTATTATTCAGTGGTCGCGGAGATTGATGGCCGTATTGAAAGAGAACGCAAGAAAAACGCGCAATTGGAAAAGTTGATTAAAGATCGCAAACAAAAAGTTAATTTTTTTGCCCACAAAGGCGGAAAAATGAGAAAGCTGGCCAAGAAAATGAGCGATCAAACAACCGAGCTTGAGGATAATAAGGTTGAGGTTAGAAAAGAGGATAAAACAATTAGGGATTTTACAATCCCGGCGCAAGATATGTTCGGAGATATTGTTGTAATTAAACAGCTAAAAGTAATTCAGAATCATGAGCCGGTTGTAAAAAATATTGATAAAATTTTAAATAAAAGATCGCGTTTGTTGATTTCCGGTCCGAACGGAATTGGGAAAAGCACCTTGCTAAGAACTTTAGTGGACAACAAATCAGAAGGCGTGAAAATTATGGACGGTGTCAGGGTAGGCTATTACAGCCAGGACTTCGCGACACTTGATTATGAGCAAACCGTTTTTGATTCGCTTGAAAGCGTTTTGGCTGACGGCGTTGATACGCAAGAAATGCGCGCCGTTGCCGCCGGGTTTTTAATAACAGGGGATTTAATGGGGCATAAAATATCACAGCTTTCAGAAGGACAAAAAGGGCTTTTGTCATTTGCCGGATTGGTTTTAACGCAACCCGGGCTTTTGGTGCTTGACGAACCGACAAATCATATAAATTTTCGCCATATACCGATTATTGCCAAAGCGATTAACAGCTATGCCGGAGCAATGATTTTAATCAGCCACATGCCGGAATTTGTAGAGAAAATTAAGGTTGATGATTATTTGGATTTGGGTAAGTTATAGAGGCGGTAAAAAATATTTAGTTATTCCATTCATATTTTTAGATTTTTTTATCTAACTTTAGCGATGTGAAAATGCTTAGTCAATATTACTTTTAAAAAATTTGACATTTTTTTAAAAGTATGTTAATAATTAAATTGGTTAGCCGTTGTTTTCGCTGTGGAGATAGCGGTAATAGCCATTAACCATTTTTTCATTTTCCACCTCCTTTGGTAGCAGGGTCACAGGCATAGGGCCATAAGATGGCCCTGCTAAAAATTCGTTGTTCTTTTTTTAAAAAATTGAAATTTGTCAGGGGTGATCGTTTTTGAATCACTCCTTTTTGATTTGGCTTAATTCTTAGAATTAGCAAAAATTTTTTTATATAGATAGTGTGAGTAAAAAAAAATCGCCGGAAATGGCGGTTTTTTCTATGGCGATTTTTTAAAAACGCAAGAAATATTTATATCTGTGCGTAATAATAAGTGAGGCCTTAAAAGACAATTATTATTAACAAATCAATCGTATGAAATCCAAAAAATTTTATGTGAGCCTGGCTGTGCTCACTTTGATCTTAACAGCCGGAGTCGTTTCAGTATCAGCCTACCAGGGTGACTATACCGTGGAAGGCCCGAATTGTACGCCGGAAAAGCATGCAATTATGGAAGCGGCATTTAACTCTGGTGATTATGATGCCTGGGCCGGGCAAATGGCTGGCAAAGGCAGAGTAACCCGGGTTGTAAACGATGGTAATTTTGCCAAGTTTGTTGAAGCCCATAAACTGGGCCAGGCCGGTGACAAAGCCGGAGCTGACGCGCTTAGAGCTGAACTGGGCCTTAGGGGCAGTAATGGCGAGCGCATGGGCGCCGGATACAGAGGCGGCAATGGCGAACGAAGCGGCCAAAAGCAAGGCAACGGCCAGGGCCAAAAACAAGGCAATGGTGGCAGCAGCTTGAACCAATAAGCCGTAAAGTTTATTACGCCAAGAACTTATTAAAAAAAGCAATCCCGAATATTCGGGATTGCTTTTGTAATATCAGCGGATTAGTGGTATAATCAGGGTATAATTAATCCTTATAACAAAATCTATGAAACACTTTAAAATTACCGCAAGCGTTATCATTTTAATGTTAATGCTTATGCCGTTTATTTCTTTTGCCGCTAAAGCCGAGCAAAAAGGAACTAATGAGCCGGGAACAGGCGCGGGCATTGTCAATTCTGAGCCTGAGTTAACCGGACAAAAAGGAATCCATGAGCCGGGCACCGGTATTGCCACTCCTGAATTAAAAGAAGAAAGTCAGGGTACGGGGCAAGGCGCGGAAGCTCCAAAACAAACCATGCTGCAAAACCAGGGGGAAGAACAGCAGAATACAGTAGGCTTAGAGCAGGATGCCCAAGCCGGACAAAGAGCAATGGATGGAAGCGCCCAGGGCAGTCAAACACAAAATCAGGTCGTTGGCAAAGGCCAAAACCAAGCCAGTGATAAAGCGATTCAAAGAAGAAGCAAGGTGGCTAATGCTGTTCAGGAAATACTCCAAGTAGCCGAACGCAACCAAGGGGTCGGGCAGCAGATCCGGACTATTGCCCAAAGCCAGAACCAAAGCCAGGAGCAGATAGAAGCGGCAATGGAGCAGGTTAAAAATCGCGGGCAGTTAAAGAAATTTTTCTTTGGTCCGGATTATAAAAGTATTAATTCAGTGGAAGACAGACTGGCAAATCATACGGAAAAACTGGATGAGTTAAAAGATTTGGCAGCTCAAATTACAAGCCCGGCAGATGTTGCCGCGCTTCTTGAGCAGATAGAAGTTATGGAGCAAATTGGGACAGAATTGGAGAATGAAGTAGCAACTGAGAAAAAGGGCTTTAGCTTGTTTGGCTGGTTAAATAAATGGCTGGCAAAATAAATTTTGGAAACCGATATATTTGTAAGGAAATCCGCCGAAAACGGCGGTTTTCCTTAATACAGTGAATTTAATGCATATTTTTGCAAGAAACTTTGGTTTTTTTGCGTATTACTAAATAGAGGAAATTAATTAAACAATATAACTAAACTTTGGCACTTTTTAAAACAGTATTTTTTATAGTAACATTCAATTTCGCTAATATTGTTTATTTTCTTGCTGCGGAACTCGCTATCGCTCAAACAGCCTCGCTTCAAAAATAAACAATATTAGCGAAATCTATAAAAAATGTCAAAGTTTAGAATATAAACAATTTTTTATGAAAAAAGCTATAACTGCTTGTTTATTGCTTGTTTTTGTTTTAGCCGGATGTATTGGACAAACCAATGATAAACAAAATGAGGGTAGTGAAACAACATTAGGAAGAAACAGAATGCCTGATTTTGGGCAACCTGAAGAACCGGCTGAAATAAGGGGATTGGTAAAAACAATAACCGGCAATGAAGTGACAATTTTAAAAATTGCCAGACCGCAAATGGATGAAGATAATAATCACGAAGAAGATGAAGGTGATGAAAGCGACAGGACACAAAGGCCGGTGTCCGGTTTTAGCGGTCATGGAACAGGCATGGGCATGGGTATTGGCACGCGGCAAAACACCGGAGCAAGCGACAGCGACGAGAGACTGGCTATGTTAAAAAGCATGAGCGCGGGAGAAGAAAAAGTTATTATTCCGGTGGGAATAAAAATGCTAAAAAATGAGGAAGGAGAAATGGTTGAGGCAACGCTGAATGATGTTAAAAAAGACCGGATGCTTATGGTTTGGACTGATGAAACCATTACGGACAGAAATATAGCAAATTTTGTAATAATCAATTAATATTTAGTTTAAAGTTATAAAGTTTATAAAGTTATAAAGCTGTTTATTAAAATATGCTTGATCAACTTTCAACTTTATAAACTTTCAACTTTCAACTTTATTATATGGGTTCAATACTTGAAGAAAGCAAAAAATCCAGGGGCATGGGAAAATTTAAAATGACTAAAAAGAAAATGATAATTTTAATTATTATCATTCTGTCTTTAGTTTCT
Organism: Candidatus Parcubacteria bacterium; assembly: GCA_023137275.1. Taxonomy (GTDB): domain Bacteria; phylum Patescibacteriota; class Patescibacteriia; order Patescibacteriales; family UBA12075; genus JAGLNE01. The sequence continues at coordinate 14,165 of JAGLPO010000016.1, forward strand.
GCTTATTTTTATTTTAATAAAAAAGACAGCCAGGAAACGGCTGTTTCACAAAAAGAATGGACAGTAAAAAAGGCTGATCTGAAAATTTCCATTGAATCAGACGGTAAAGTTATCGCGGAAGACGGAGTTGAATTATCCTTTTCAGTCAGCGGCAACAATCTGGAAATAGAAGAAGTATTTATTAAAGAAGGCGACAAGATCAAAAAGGGCGATAAAATAGCGACCGTAAAAACAGAAACCCTGGAGCTTAACGTGCGCGGCGCTTATTCAAGCTATTTGTCGGCTTTAGCGGATTATAATCAGGCAATGGACGGAGCAACAAGTGAACAGATCGCTGACGCGGCTGACGATATTACTTCGGCGGAAATTTCTTTGGAACAAGTAAAAATTTCCTTGGAAAACATTGAGCAAAGCGCGCAAAAAAGTATTTATGACGCCGAGCAGGATCTGAAGGACGCTAAAGAAAATCTGGACGATAATCAGGATGAATTAACAAGTGAAGATGTCCAGGATGCTTATAGCTCCCTGGTTGATACAATTAAATCAATCAGCATAAGCATGGAAAATATCCTGATTGATTCGGATGAAATAGTCGGAGTTGATAATAAATTTATTAATGATGATTATGAGGATTTTTTAGGGGTTAAAGACGTGTCATCAATGAGCAAGGCGATCGGCGGCTATAAGGACGCGAAAGATGACAGGGATGAACTGAATAATTATGCTTTGTTAATTAACGCAAGCAGTGCTTATTCGGAGATTGATAAGGCAACAGTACAAGCGAATAACACTTTGGAAACGTTTGAGTCTCATTTGTATGATATGCAGGTTTTATTGGATGCTTCAATTGTTTCAACCGAGCTTACGCAAACAGAACTGGATAGTTTTAAATCAACAATTAATACAAATCGCGCCACGATCAATACAAAAATTACCGGCTTAAGAAATTTAATTAAAGCCGTGGAAGATGCCAGAGATTCGCTTGAAGATTATATTGAGGACTACGAAGAGGCGCAAATTGATTTGGCTAATGAGCAATCAGACGCGGATAGAGATATTGAAAACGCAAAGGCTAATGTACGAAGCAAGGAATTAAGCCTTGATCAGGCAACACGGGACTATAATGATCTGTTGGCGCCTTTGACTGAGCAGGAAAAAGCCCTGGCGCGCTCAAGATTAACCAGCGCCTCGGTCAGTCTTAAAAAATCCCAAAACGAACTGGAAAATGCTACTATCATCTCTCCGATTGACGGCGAAGTAGCCAGGCTTAATTATAAGACCGGTGATATTATTGTAGACAATAGCACCAGTGATCCAGTGGCGGTTATTATAAACAACGACACATTATTTATTGAAGTGGATATTGAAGAAGCTGATATTAATAAAATTAAGATCGGGCAGGCTGTTTATGCCGTTTTTGACGCTCTGGACGGATTAAGGCTTGACGGGGAAGTAAGCTTTATTTCACTTACTTCAAAAACAAACAATAGCGGAATTGTCACATACTTGGTCCGGATCGTGATAATGAACAAAGGCGATAATCAAATAAGAGAGGGAATGACGGCCTTTGTTGATTTTGTGACTGCTGAAGCCAAGGGTGTTTTGATTATTCCGGTTAGCGCGGTTAGAAATGTTAATGATACTCCTTCGGTGTTAAATATTAACGAAGAATGGGTGCCGGTAGCAACCGGATTTACTGACAGTAAGAATGTGGAAATAATAAGCGGATTAAACGCCGGGGACAAGATAGTTTATTAGTTAAAAGTTTATCCGCCCTAGGCGGACCAGCCTTGGGCTGGTAAAGTTGAAAGTTGTGGAAGAAAAAGCATTAATAAAATTTAAAAATGTTCATAAGTCGTATTATCTTGCCAATGGCGAAGAAATACCGGTTTTAAACGGCATAGATCTTGATATAAAAAAAGGAGAATTTGTGGCGTTAATGGGAGAGTCAGGAGGCGGAAAAACCACTTTGTTAAATATTATCGGCTGCCTTCATCCCTTGACTGACGGGGAATATTTTTTAGACAAAGAAAATATCGGGGAAGTTAGAGACGATTATACCCTGGCTTTTATAAGAAATAAAATGATGGGTTTTATTTTTCAGCAATTTAATTTATTTTCCCGTTTGACCGCGCTTAAAAATATCGCTCTGCCGGCTCTTTATGCCGGAGTTGAAAAAGAAACAAGAGAAGCGCGGGCAATACGGCTTATGAAGAGTGTTAATATAGAGGATAGAGCCGGCCACAAACCAACCGAGCTTTCCGGCGGACAACAACAGCGGGTTTCTATTTGCCGGTCGCTTATGAATGATCCGGAAATAATTTTGGCTGATGAGCCGACCGGCGCCTTGGATTCTAAATCCGGTATTGAAATAATGAAAATATTTACTGATTTAAAAAAGCGGAACAAAACAATTATTATGGTTACGCATACGTCAGAAGTTGCCAAATATGCTGATAGAATAATTTTTATGCGTGATGGAAAAGTAGTGGATAATAATTATAAGCTAACTTCAAATTATTAAACCTCACCCCCCGGCCCCCTCTCCGAGTCCGGAGAGGGGGAGTAAAGGGAGGGGGAGGTTAAATAAAATATGAAATTGGAAATTGTAAAAATGTCATTTGAGTCTTTGCTGGCAAACAAGACCAGAACATTCCTTTCAATGCTGGGAATAATTATCGGCGTTTCTACTGTTATCGCCGTATTTGCTATTGGGCAAGGCGCGCAACAGGCGGTTGATGATCAATTCCAGGGATTGTCCGCCAACTCTATTTTAGTTATGGCAATGAGGGGAAAAACCGAAAGCTCTAAATTAAAAACCTCGGACTCCAAAGTTATAGTGGAAAATTGTCCGCATATCGCGGAAGCAACGGCTGTAATACAGGAAACCATGGCTGTTTCATTTGAGTCAGAAGAAGGTTCTTTTGGCATATCCGGAGTTGAAAGCAATTATTTTGAAATGTCCGGCATAGAAGTTGACAAGGGCAGATTAATAAGCGATGAAGACGTGGCCGGCAGCGAAAGAGTCGCGGTTCTTGGTAGCGGCGCGGCAGAGACCTTGTTCCCGGAAACGGACGATATAGTCGGCCAAAGCATAAAAATAAACAGTAAGACAATTGAAGTGATCGGAACCGTAAAAGAAACCGGAAGAAGTATGGGCAGAAGTTCTTTGGATGACGCGGTTTTTTTACCAAACACCTTTGCGGAAAAAAGCATACTGGGAAGCAAGGCTTTTCTAATGATATTTACATTGGCTGATGATGTGGAAAATATTGAGATCGCGTCAAAGGAAATAGTATCGGCCCTGAGAAATGAGCATAAATTAAGAGATAGCCAGGATGATGATTTTAGAATAATGGATGCCGGAGCTATGGTGGGAGCGGCGCAGGATGCCGCGGCTCTTATGTCTTTGCTTTTAACCGCTATTGCGGCGATTACTTTGCTTGTGTCCGGAATCGGGATCATGAATGTTATGTTTGTAACCGTGGCCGAGCGCACTAAGGAGATAGGGATCGCCAAAGCGATCGGCGGAAAACAAGGAGATATATTAAGTCAATTTTTGCTTGAATCCGTGGTTCTTTCAATGGTTGGCGGTGTTATCGGAATTATAATCGGCAATAGTATAATTTTTATATTTGGCAATACAGAATTAATCACCTTGGCGCCGTCTTTAATGGGCATAATAATCGGTTTTGGCTTTTCGGTTTTGGTGGGAGTATTTTTCGGGTTTTACCCGGCCCTAAAAGCCAGCCGCCTGGATCCGGTTGACGCGTTGAGGAGTGAGTAAAAATTATTTTTAAAAAAATATCGTCAAAGCGTTAAGATTTGATATTGATGATTTAATTAAATAATAAACTATGAATAATTTAGAAAAATCAAAATTTGAAAATGTGGTTGAAAAAGAAAAAGAACCATCAAAAAGAATTTTTTTTATTAGACATCCGAGCCAAAAATGGTTTGACTGTCTTGTTGATGAGGCAACCGAGAGAGGAGAGGATATTGAAACTGATTTGCCTGTAGATCGGGACGGTTTAAAGATGGTTCGTTTTTTGTCTGAATATTTAAAATCAGAATTACCAAAAGATTTAAAGGACAAAGAATACTCCATTTATTCTAGCTCTATTAAGCGAGCGAAACAGGAGGCAGGAATTTTGCACAAAAATATAAAATTATCAAAATTAGATGAACCGACTTTACCAATACCGAAAAATAATGAAGTAGAAAATCTTGATTTTTTTTCTGAAGTACCATTTACAATAGATAAAGAATATGCTCGCGAATTGATAAAAAAAGCAAAAGAGAAAGGTATTCACCCGGTACTTTTATGGTTTGAGGAAAAGGGCGAAGAATTATTACCGAGATTTCAAAAAAAATTAGAACAAGTTAAAAAAGGCATTGATTTTTTAAAAAATCAACCGACTAAATTAGATGTCGTAGTCAGCCACAGACTAGCAATTGCTTTAACTATTTGGGTTAGTAATAATATAGAAAAAATAAAAGATGAGAATTATAAATTAACAATCGACGACTTAAAAGAAATTTTTGATTACAGCGGACAACTTCCGTTCACATCAATTACCGAATTGGATATAATGGATGATGAGATTAAAATTAAAAAAATTGGCGAAACTCCGCACTTAAAAGGAGATAAGGAAAGAGAAAAATTGATAAAAGGAAAATACTAATTTTTTTATGATAATTTTAAACGAACAAAATATTGCTGATTATATAAAAAAATTTTTATTTGATAAGTTAGATTTTGTTAAAGACGGAAATATTGAAAAAATCATACCAGTAAGCGGCGGCTTAGTCTCGGCAGTTTTTAAAGTTAGAATTGATGATAGAAATATTTATTTAAAACAAGCAATACCTGGACGATTGGACAAATTAAAGGAGATAATGAGAAAATTGCCTGACGACATTTTTATTATATTTAATGATAATCGGCAGTATGCCGAGGTAAAAGCATTAAAAATTTTTGAGCAGGCAATGCCAAATGGTTTTACTCCGCATTTATTTTTTCACGATACTGAAAATAATGTAATGGCTTTATCCGAAGTTTGTAGCGGCGGACATTTATTTGTTGATACGATGAACAAACAAATTAACATTAAAATTACCGAGATTTTAGGTAAAAATATTGCGCTACTTAGCAATTACACTTATGGAAAAATTCAAAAATTAAGAGACAATAAAACCGAAGAAGAAATCAGAAGAATAAAATATAAATATGAGGTTGGGACTGTTTGGCAAGGAATTACAGATAAAAATAAAAGAGAGGAAGCGCAAAAAAGAGCTAACAATTTTATCAAAAATTCTTTAAATATTAATAAGGTTTTAGTGCACGGTGATTATTATGAAAGAAATATTTTAATTCGCGATGACCAGTGTGCCGTTGTTGATTTTGAAGAAGGACATTTGGGCGATCCAGTTGAAGATATAGGAAAGCTATCTGCTTCTTATTGTTTAAGAATTGCCTATTTTGAAAAAGTGAGACAAGATGCTTTTGATTCGATATTGAAATTATTAAGAACTTTTTTTTCCAATTTAAAAATTCCGGAAAGTAAGGTTGAGATGGAGAAAAGATTAAAAGTTATGATTGCGGGAGTTATGTTATTGAGCGTTGATGGTTTGCGAAATAATTGGTTGCCTTGGGTACACGATGAAAACAAAAGAAAATTAGCAAGAGAATTGGCGTTATGCTTGATCTTGGATAATGATAAGGAAATAGAAACTGTTATAATAGATTTTTATAAGAAATTATAGGGACGAAAAATACGATGCCTCGGAATAGAGTGGCAAGAAATTGTAGCCCTGTTTCAGGGGCTTTTTTGTTATAATATTTATGTATACATTAAAATATACATTATAATGTATACATAGGTTTAAATACTAAGTTATTGTTTGTGTCAGCAGATTTTAATCATCAAGCATTTTTTGCCATTTTTTTATTTCAGCAAAGAATCTTTCTTTATTTTCGTCCCTGATCGGTTTGCCCGGCGGCAGGATCTCGCGCAAAGGATGGATTTTAACGTTGTTTTTCACCATTTCATAATGCAGATGCGGGCCGGTAGAAAAGCCGGTAGAACCGACCGTGCCGATTACATCGCTTTGGCTTACCTTTTGTCCGTATTTAACATAGATCTTTGAAAGATGGGCGTAGTTAGTGGTGTAAGTTCCGTTATGGCGGACACTGATATAGTTGCCGTAACCCTGTGAATTCCAGCCCGCGGACATAACAGTTCCATCACCAACACTCCTGATCGGGGTGCCAATCGCGGCCGCGTAATCAATGGCCCGATGCGATGAGGTAAATACCTGGTATTGTCCGCCAACATAGCGCGGGCCCGTAGTATAGCCGGAAGAAATATACTTAAAAGCGACCGGGGCCTTAAGGAACATTTTTTGCACGCTGTTGCCGTCAACATCAAAAAAGCCGATGTTATCTTCGCTTTCCTCAAAATAGTAAACATCAAATTGTTTGCCAACGTTTACATATCGGCCGGCAAAGATCTGGCCCGGCATAATATACTTGTTGTTCAGATATCTTTCTTCATAAACAAATTTAAAAGTATCGTTGACGCGCGGATCCATGGCAAAATCAATTTCCCATTGGAAAGCGTTAGCCAGATCAATGATCGCCCGAATATCGATCTCATTATCCAAAGCGGCCTGATACAGGCTGGTCTTTATGGTCCCGGCCGCGGTTTTTAGCCTTAATTCATAGGGAATAGGCCTAAGTTCTGCCTGCCAGAAATACTCTGATTCAGAACTGGTTGCGACTGAAGACGTAGCCATGCGCGACACGAACAACTCGTCTTCAGTGTCAATTTTATATCTAAGCTCATAAATTTCATCCGTATCTTTATCACGGATTAATTCAATTATTCGGCCAATTCTGATCTTTACCAGATCATAAACCGGCTTGGCCGCGTCGTAGATACTGACTGAGAGTTTGTAAGGCACTCCCGATGTTGCCATTAAAGCGCCATAAGTAGAGTCTTTGGTAATTTTTATTTTTTCTACCCGGTCAGTCGCCGCCTTTATTTGTTGCGTGGCCGGGTTAATAGCGTTTAGATCAGTATTGCCTGGATTATTGCTGATTGATTTTTCATACAATAAATACCCAACAATTCCAATAATCGCAAGAAAAAAAATTGTGTATAATATTTTTTTCATGAAAGTATATAAAGTTTATTTTGGATTCAAGCTAATTAAATAACTCACCTTACGCACTTATCACATAAACAAAGTTATAATTTATGTAATTTAAACAAAAACGAGGATAA
>JAGLPO010000017.1 GCA_023137275.1 Candidatus Parcubacteria bacterium
AACAAGTTTTATCTTAGCATTTTTGTTTAAATTACATAAATTATAACTTTTTCTAAGGTAAAAATATTTAGTGCGTAAGGTGAGTTATTTAATTAGGACTTACGCACTTATTTTTTATCCCCTGGCCACGACCAGTCCCCAGACTTCGCCGGCGTTGTTTTTTTTCAGCGTTTTGGCGCATTCGTTCAGGGTTGAACCGGTGCTGGCCACATCGTCTATCAGGAGGATGTGGCGGCCGTCTAGATCATGCCCGGTCCAGGCGAAAGAATCAAGCACATTGCTTTGGCGTTCTTGTTTGTTTAGTTTAGCCTGGGCTTTGGTATGTTTTTTTCTGATTAAATTGTCTGAGTCCTGGTCAAGAAAAAAGCGCTGGCTAAGGCTGTCTGTTAGCAATTTTGCCTGATTAAAGCCGCGCCATTGAAAGCGTTTTTTATGCAAAGGCACGTTTATTACCAGAGTTTCAGAAAAATTTAAGATTAATTTCGGGCAGCTGTCAAGCCGTGAAAATTTCTTCCAGATTTTACCGCCGGTTAAATTTTGGTTGGTCAGGCGAAATTGATTAAGTACTTGCCGGAGATAAATAGCTAATAATAATGCCAGTGGACGTTGCAAATCTTTAATAAAGCTATATTTAAATTTTTTTATTGTGTTTGCTAAAAGGGGATTGTTATAATCACTTGCTACCCAAATACCGTTTAAATAAAAATTGTTAGAGCATTTAGGGCAATAGGCCGAGTTTTTGTTCGCTTGCCCGCATTGCGGACAACTGTGCCGGCTGTTGATTGGCAGTGATCTAAAACATCTTGGGCAAAGCCAAATATTTTCTTGCGAGCAGCCCAGGCAAGAAATTGGGAACAGTATATCCAAAATAAAATCACGCCCATAACGCACGTGATTACGCAACCTCCAAATATTCATAAACTCAGGAGGGAAAGGTGAGTCTATTTAAGTTTGATCTTATTTATCCGGCCGGTATTTTCATCCACGAAATATAAATAAAAGCCGTTATCAGAAAGCATTAATTCACTCATCCGATAATCCCCGTCCGGGTCGGCTATTAGTTTTTTTAAGCCGGTGTCAGTATTAATTTCGTATAGCTTGTCTCTGGTACCCTCAGCCGCTTCGGGGAAAAGCCCGGCTCCCATTGGCAGATTTTCCGGAACCGCGCAGTAGATCGTGGAAGCGCTGCTATAAGCGCATTTGTCAGCCCAGGTTTCCACGCCCAAGCTCTTGCGGCCGGTGCCGATGTTATTACCTTCGGCGTTTACTATCCATAAATTTGGTTTAAGATCGTTTTTTTCCGAATAAACGCTATATAACAATTTATCGCTTTCAGGCGACCATTGGGACTGGAATCCGCGGCCTTCAATAACCGTGGATTTAAAATTTTCATTATTAAGGCCCATAAAGAAAACTTCCTGCCGGTCAAAACCGATCCCTTTGGTGTACATGCCGACTATCTGGTTGTTGCTTGACCAGCTGGGATAAACCGTATCGGCATTCAGTCCGATCTGTTCAATCGCCTTGACTCTGGTCCCGTCATCGTTAGCTATTACCAAATAGCGGTTGCTTGGGTCAAGACCAATGCTTTTTAATACCAATTGATCACTGTTCGGGGAATAATTAAAATCTTCCCAATGCCTGGGCAGAGTAATCTGGGAAGCGGTAGTAAAATTATAGACAATATTTGAGCCGTCAGGGTATTCCAGTACTGCTTTGTCTTTTTTGGGAGACCAGGTGACTTGGGAAACATTATGAAAGGTTTTTTCGCTAAGCAATTCGCTGTTGCCGTCTTTGTCCAGGCGATAAAATTTATTAGTGTTTGGGTCAAAGTATTGTATATCACTTCCTCCAAAATCCATGGTCGCGCCCAGACTCGGGGTGTTGTTAAGCTCCGTTGTCTTTGTTATCCCACCGCGAGCTATCGGGCTAACCTTTGCGCCGGGAACAGCAACGCCTTGCCCGGGCAATTGTCCGTCCGCGCCAGAGCCAATTATTTGCCCATCACCCTCTTTCGCGCCGGGCAAACCCCCTGTTATGGGAGTGGTAGTTGTTGTATCGACAGGCTGAGCCGGAGAGAATCCGGCGCGAAAAAATAAAAAATATATTATCAGAGCCATAATAATTACTATTAAGGCAAAACCGGTAATAGCTAAAATTTTTAAATATTTTGGCCAGTCTTCCATATTTTGTGAATTAAGATAATTTGTGTTATAATATATGAGTATGTGGGTTAATTTAATTATAAACATTCTACTTAATAATGTCAAAGTATTTTAAGATATGATATGGGATTTTTTACACCCGCTCAATCCTATTTAGGGATTGACATCGGCAGTACGAGCATAAAATTAGTTGAATTAAAAAAAGAGGGTAAAATTATCCGGTTGCTTACTTATGGTTTTAGCGAACAGGATAATTCCGGCCAAACCGATTGGCAGAATAACTGCGCGGCCGCGGCCGATATTATTAATAAACTTCGTGACGAGGCCGGCGCCGGCGGCAATAGCGCGGTTTCCGCGCTGCCGACTTTTTCAGTGTTTTCGTCAGTTTTAAATTTAAGCAATGTTTCCAAAAAAGACATTTCCGCGGCTGTTCATTGGGAAGCGAAAAAAGTAATCCCATTGCCTTTGGAAGATATGATTTTGGACTGGAAGCAAATTAATGAAGAAAACGATAAAAAAGGCAACAAACAAAATACAAGAGTGCTTTTAACCGGAGCGCCACGCACTTTGGTTAAAAAATATATAGAAATTTTTAAAGAGGCCAGGCTTAATTTATTAAGCCTGGAAACCGAGACTTTTTCATTGATCAGATCTTTGGTTGGCAATGATAAATCAACGGTTATGATAGTGGAATTCGGAGCCTCCACCACTGATGTATCAATAATTGATAAAGGGATTCCAATGTTAAACAGGAGCATTGACGTGGGCGGCATTACTATTACCAAGGCTCTGAGCAGGCATGCCGGGATTGATGATGAAAAGGCCGAGCAGTTAAAATACGATCTTGGGATCAGCCGGTTCAAAGAGCAGGACGGTGAGATTCCCAAACTTGTGAGCGATACGATCGCTCCGGTGGTTAATGAGATCAAGTACGCGATCAATTTATTTCAGAATAAAAA
>JAGLPO010000018.1 GCA_023137275.1 Candidatus Parcubacteria bacterium
TATTTAGGTAAAATTTTGGATATGAAAGTTATAATCGGCGATTCCTGGGCAAGAGTGTCATACCCCGAGGAGCTTCGCCCTTTGCTTCAGGAAATAGGCCCGCGCATGTCTGTCGCGATCGGCCTGGCCTTGCGGGAACTTGAATAATTATGGCAAAAAATAATTTAAAACAAAATCGCGGTTCATCTGATGGAGAATCTTTTTTGTCGCCTTTTAAGAAAATATTTTCCCAACAAGAGGCTAAAAAAGAAATATCAAATGATTTTACCAGCGAGAAAAAAGCAGCCGCTGATTGGCAGTTAGCGAAAAAAAATGAGAATGAAACAAGACAGGATAATGTTGTAATAAAAGATAGCCGGGATAAAAAGCCTGAGAAAAAGATCAAAGCCAATTTTACCATAGAGAAGGCGGTTGATATTAAGCCAAAAACCGCGGATGAAAATAAAAAGCCAAAAGAGAAAAAAGCCGTTCCTGAAAAGAAGAGTAATATTAGCTTATCAAATGCTAAAAAGGCGATAATGGGAACATTTTTATCGCCAGGAGGCTGGAAATCGTCCCAAATCATAAAGACTAACTTAATCCAGGGTGAGATTACCACTATTATTGATTGGAGCGAGAAAAAGCGCTTTGTGTTTTATATGCTGTTAAGTTTGATAATTATTATTGGCGGTTTTTATTTCGCCCTGCTGGGGTGGGAATATAAGTCCAAACATGATGCCGCCAAGCTTGGCGGCGCAATTGCCGAGCTGGAAGAGCAGATCAAAGAGGCTGAGAAAACCGTAAAAGAAGTGGATGATTTTCAGCAAAAATTAAAATTTGCCTCCGGCTTGATTGACAAGCATATATACTGGACAAATTTCTTTTGTTTTTTAGAAGAGAATATTATTACCAAAGCCGTGGTTTTGGGCGGTTTTGCCGGAGGGACTGGCGGCGAATACGCGTTTAACATAAAGGCAGGAGAATATATTGATATTTTTGACCAGGTTAGAGTGCTTAAAAATAATGACAAAGTGATTGACGCCCGGGTGCTTGCCGGCCAACAAACGATCGCTACTAAACTTAAAGAGGATGAAGAAGAAATAAGCGAAAAAGAAGTAAGCTTTTTGTTAAATATGATATTAAAGCCCGCCTTATTTAAATATGGACAATGAAAAAGAGCAAAAAGCGGTTGTTAGCCGGAAATATATACAGCTGATAAAAATAAACGCGTATAAATTTTTTAATCTTATTGTTGTTACTGTTGCGGTATTGATACTTGCTGTTGGTTTTTTATATATTCTTCGGCCAAAATACAATAACATTGTAAAAGGCATTCAGCTTACAATTGAAGAAAAGGAAAACGATAAAACGGTAATGGAAAGGTATATTACCAGATTAAAATCTTATCAGAAGTCATACAACAGTATTTCTATCAGGGATAAAGAAGCAATTAATAAAATGATACCGGAAGAGTACGATAAAGAAGAGCTTTTCGCTTATATGGATAATTTGGCAAAACATATCGGGCTTACCTTAAACGCGGCATCAATCATGGAGGATAAGAAAAAATTAGGCGCTTTGGACATGAAGGAGAGCAAGGAAAAAGAGATTCAGGAAATTGAGATGTCTTTAAATTTTAGCGGAGTGGATTATCGCGGCCTTAAGCAAATATTAACCGCGTTTGAAAACAGTTTGCGCTTGATTGATGTCCAGACTGTCGCTTTTTCTCCTGATGATAATTCTTTGGCCGTGGAATTAACGACTTATTATATTAAATAGGCTTATTATAAAAGACCATGCTTTCATCTACCGCTGATCGTAATAAAAACAGAATTCTTTCATTGTGGCTAATTGTTGTCCTGCTTGTTGGCGGTTATTTTGTTGTTAAAAAATATGCGTTAGTGCGGTTTGATATTGATTTTAATTTGCTTAGTACATCCGGCAGAGTAATTACAGAAGATCAGCTGGTAAAAAAACGGCTGGACACCAGCCTTTTTAACAGTAGTGTTTTTAAAGAGTTTAAAGATTATTCCATTGTATTAACTGATCCAAGCCGCGTGCCAATCGGCAAAAACAATCCTTTTGAGCTGGATTAAATAGTATGCAGCTATAATATTTGAGTAGTTTAAGCATAAAAGCTATTTTATTTAATTTATTATTAGTTTATCTACCATTTAGACGACAGTAAACAGACAACAGACGACAGAATACGAATGAAAATATAAAACTATTAAAAAGTCTGCTGTCTGCCGTCTGTTGTCTGTTTACTATACCGTATTTATTATCAATCGTGAAAGTATTCTAACTATGACTAAACAAGAAGAATTACTAACCGTTTTAGTGCAAAATGATATTATTCCCAAAGATTCAGTGTCTGATATTGCCAAAGAGATGGAGAAGCCGGGCGCTAAAATAGATGATCTGCTTATTAAAAAGCGTTTGGTTGATATTGAAAAGTTGATCCAAATCAAGGCCCGGGTTTATAATTTGCCTTATGAGAATCTGCAGGGCAAGGAATTAGAAGAAAAGATCGTTAATATCATTTCCAACGAAGTCGCGGAAAATTACCGAATCGTTTGTTTTGGCCGGGAAGCTGATAAAATAAAAGTAGGCCTTACTGATCCGGATAATTTTAAAGCGATTGAAGCGGTTGATTTTCTTGTTAAGGGCAAAAAGTTAACGGTTGAATATTATTTAATTTCTGAAAAAAGTTTCCGCGCCGCTTTCAAAATATACAAGGATATGGATAAGGAGCTGGGAGCGGCTCTTAAGGCCAGGGCCGATGAGGAGGAAGAACTGGTTACAGTCAAAGAAAAAGACTCAATGGAGCTGAAAGAAGTTACCAAAGGCGCGCCGGTGGCCAAGATAGTTTCGGTAATAATCCGGCACGCGGTTGAGGGCGGAGCCAGCGATATTCACATTGAACCGCTGTTTAAGGAGAGCAGGGTGCGTTATCGGATTGACGGCGTTCTTCATACTTCATTGGTATTGCCGCGAAGCGTGCACACGGCAATCATCGCCCGGATCAAAGTAATGGCCAATTTGAAGCTTGATGAAACACGCATTCCCCAGGACGGGCGAATCAGAATGGAGATCGGGGAAAAGGTTATTGATTTTCGTGTTTCCACCCTGCCTTTGATCGGCGCGGAAAAGGTGGTAATGCGGATACTTGATACTACCAGGGGCGCTCCCAAGCTTGAAGAATTGGGGTTTCAGGGCCAGCAGCTGGAAGCGATCATGGGCGCGGCCGAAAAGACGGAAGGCATTCTTTTGATCACCGGGCCGACCGGTTCAGGCAAATCAACGACGATTTTTTCCGCTTTGGATATATTAAATAAAGAAGGGGTAAATATCGCTTCTTTGGAAGATCCGGTTGAATACCAAATGAAAGGAGTTAACCAGTCGCAGATAAAACCAGAGATCGGCTATACTTTTGCCAGCGGACTGCGATCGTTCCTTAGGCAGGACCCGGATATAATTATGGTCGGCGAGATCCGCGACGAGGAAACCGCCGAGTTGGCGATCCATGCCGCCCTGACCGGCCACTTAGTGCTCTCTACCCTGCATACTACCGACGCTCCGGGAGCGATAACCCGCCTGGTTGATATGCGGGTAAAGGAGTTTCTTTTGGGTTCAACCCTGATCGCCGTAGTGGCTCAGCGTTTGGCCAGGAAAATATGCGATAAATGCAAAGAAGAATATAAGCTGCCGGATAAGTATATAAAAGAGATCAAAGAAGAGCTGGAAAAGATCGGTTTGGATTACGTAAAAAAATTAATTCCCGATTTTGATATTGATAAAATGAAATTTCACAAAGGCAAAGGCTGTCCGCGCTGCGGGAATACCGGTTATCACGGGCGCTTGTCGGTTTGCGAGGTGATGACCATTACGGATGAATTAAAAGAAAAAATATTTGCCGGTAAAAAACATTTAACTGTTAAAGATATCAGGGAAAGCCAGCAATTCATATCTGTTAAGCAAGACGGGATATTAAAAGTAATCCAAGGCATAACCGCAATGGAAGAAATTTTACGCGTAATGCGCGACTAAACACATGATGCTAATATAGCCTGTCATTCTGAGCGGAGCGAAGAATCCCGTGGATACGGTCACGAGATCCTTCGTCGCTTTGCTCCTCAGGATGACAAAAAGTTTGATATTCATTAAATAATAAAAAATTATGTCTAGTAAAACTATCAAGATATTATTGATTGAAGACGATCCATTTTTATTAAGCATGTATTCTACTAAGTTTGGCTTGGAGAATTTTTCCGTAATTTCGGCTGATGACGGGGAAAAAGGCTGGCAAATGGCTGAGGAAGTCAGGCCTGACATAATCCTTTTGGATATATTAATGCCCAAAATGAACGGTTTTGAAGTTCTTGAAAAATTAAAAGCAAACAAAAAGACCAAGAATATACCGGTAATTCTTCTTACCAACTTAAATCAAAAGGATGAGATTGAACGCGGCATGACCCTGGGGGCGGATGATTATTTAATTAAAGCCCATTTCATGCCCTCAGAAGTCGTAGAAAAAATCAAAAAGGTATTAAAGCTTAATTAGATATTATAATAAATTGGTTTAGCTATAATTGTTAATGATAATTGTACAGAATATCAGACATAGAAACAGAAATATATTTACGTAATATTCTGTTGTCTGTCGTCTGTTGTCTGCCGTCTGCAATATGTCCGTTTTTAAATATCGCGCGTTTACAAAAGAAAAAAGAACAATTGCCGGCATGGTTGAAGCGCCCAGCGAAGACATGGCCGTGGATATACTTAGGGATAAAGAGCTGGAAATAATTTCTTTGGTTGAAAAGAGATCCGGAAGCGGTAAATTTAATATTGTCCTGGATCGCGTTAAGACTAAAGATATTGTGATGTTTTCGCGGCAATTTTCCGTTTTGATCGGAGCCAGCGTGGCTTTGGTCCAATCGCTCAAACTGCTTGCCGATCAGACCAAGAACGTTAAATTTAAAGGCATAATCGGCGAAATTGCCGATGAAGTGGATGGCGGAGCAAAATTGTCCGATTCTTTGGCAAAGCGGCCCAAAGTTTTTTCGGATTTTTACGTTAACGTGGTTCGTTCCGGAGAGACCAGCGGCAAGCTGGATGAAGTGCTTACTTATTTGGCGGATGAGCTGGAAAAGGATTATGATATGACCAGCAAGATCAAGGGCGCGATGATATATCCGGCTTTTGTCCTTAGCGGCTTGACAGTTGTCGGGGCAGTGATGATGATCTTTGTTGTTCCCAAGCTTACGGCGGTGATTGCTGAAGGCGGAGGAGAACTGCCGCTGGCCACAAAAATCGTAATTTTTATTTCTGATTTTTTAGCCAACTATTATTTGCTGGTAGGGTTTATGATAGCCGTTTTTATAATTGGCTTTCGGTTTTTTTTGCGCATACCAATGGGAAAAAAAATTGTTGATATTGTTCTTTTGCGTTTGCCAATATTCGGCAAGCTTTTCCAAAAGATCTATTTAGTGCGCTTTACCCGCTCTTTGCAGACTTTGCTTAAAGGCGGAGTAAATATTACCAAGGGCCTGGCTATCACGGCCGAAGTGGTTGCCAATGCAATGTACCGTGAAATAATAGTTGAAACAAAAAAAGAAGTTGAAGACGGTAATTCCATAACCAGCGCGATGGAGAAGTCGCCTTATGTGCCGGTTATGGTGTCGCAAATGATTGGAATTGGCGAGAAAACCGGCCGTCTTGATATTATACTTGAAAGCATTACTAATTTTTACAGCCGGGAAATTGACAATACGATCGCTAATTTAATGACTTTGATGGAGCCGATCATTATGGTGATCATGGGCGTGGGCGTGGGTACCATGGTCGCGGCTATTATTATGCCAATGTACAGCCTGTCCAGCCAATTTTAAAATAATGAATTTTGTTAAAAATATAAAAAAAGAAATTAGTAAAAATTTTGGTTTTACTTTGATAGAATTATTAGTGGTAATCAGTATAATCGGGATTTTATCTTCATTTGCAATAGTGTCTTTAAACTCGGCCAGGATAAAAGCTCGTGACGCGCTAAGAAAGGGTGATATGGCGCAATTACGGACAGCCTTAAACTTGTATTATGATGATTATCTGGAATATCCGGCTTGCGGCACTTGGGATGATATGGAGCTGGATTTTGGCGCCACTGTGGGGGAAAACAGTGGAGACGGCTCCTGGTGTTATATCAACACTTTGGAGATTGCTTTAGTTTCAGGAGTGAGGCCAATTATGATGAATGCGCCCAGAGACCCTAAAAACCCGGACAATATCCCTGCGCCGGCCGGGGACGATACTTATATTTATAGATATGTCAGTAATAGCACTGAGTATGCGGTTGTCTATTATCTGGAAGAAGATCCAGCCATGCAAGTAATGAGGGGCTGGTAAATCTATGAGTTTTTTAAAATTATTTAATCCCACTACGCTAAAGCTTCGAGGGACGAGTTATTAATTAGGTTAATTCCTCGTAGCTTGTTACGGTGGGGTGTCCAAAGCTTGCTCTGGGGTAAATACCTTTTATTTAAAATTAAAATAATTACATGAACAAAGAGAATAAAACATCTAATAAGTATTTATTATTCGGGGCAATGTTAACATTGATAATTTTAATAATTATATTTAGCCCTTTCGCGCTTGACAGGCAAATAGTAAAAGCCCTTACCAATAATTACAACAAAATGATTGACGACAGCCTTACGGCAAATGAATGGAATTCTTTACTCTCTGATTTTTTGGCTAAAGACGGGGGTGCAACGGTTAATGGCGTAAATAATGCCATGCAGGGCGGTCTGGATATGGGTACAAACAAAATTATTAATGTCGCTACGCCCGGAGCAGCATCGCCCGGCAGTGACGCGGCCACTAAGGCCTATGTTGACAGTCAGGCCGTGGCCGCAACGGCCGCGGCCACGGATCCGCAAGGTAATTCGCTAAAGGTAATTTGCGATTCAACCCAGGCCGGGGCAACCGCCTGGCAGCTCTACAACCCCGGGGGTTTGTATAAGGATGGTTTAGAGCTTATAGTATATACAACCGACGACGGTACAGCTGCTGGAAATCCTTTGTTCAGCACTATGCCGCTCCATATTACCAGCCTGGGTGGATCAAATGATGATCTGTATTTAGCGATCGGCCATTCAAGTATATTAATAAGAACAGTTGCCCCTATTACTACTGACAATACTAAGTTTACGGTGAGAGTATATATGGAGGATCCGGCGCTCGGGATCACTCCGGCTCAGGCTAATTTAAACGGCTGGTTTATAAATTGGTGCGCGATCGGCAATTAATTATTTAAGCAATATGAAATATTTTCAAAAAAATTTTTATATCAAATATTTTTTAATAGCTATAATTATTTTTGTTACATTTTCTATTAATAGTATTGGCCGGGTAGAGGCAGTAACAAATCCTTATAATAAAATAAGCCCTGACCAGTTTTTACACAGTGAATGGAATTCTTTACTCTCTGATTTTTTGGCTAAAGACGGCGCCACAACGGTTAATGGCGTAAATAATGCCATGCAGGGCGATTTTGATATGGGTACAAACAGTATCGTTAATGTCGCTACGCCCGGAGCATTGTCAGCCGGAAGTAATATTGCCAATAAGGCCTATGTTAATAGTATTATTGCTTTTTCCGGAGCCGCTCAAGACCCGCAAGGCAATATTAAAAAAATTGTATGCGGGCAAACTTTGCTTGGGGCTACCGGTTGGACATCTTATCTGGTTAATATTTTACAAGTGGATATACATACAACCGATGACGGCACCCCTTTTGGAGCGCCGCTTTTCAGCTCAACCCCGGTCTATATAACCAGTATGGGCGGCAGGTGGAATCATTTGACTACCGGGGCGACCAATATCCTTAATCAGACCAATGTTGGTTTTCGCGTACGCATAGATTATACTCAGGGCTTTACCGACCCGGACACTGCCAATGGAAGAGGCTGGCATATTCAGTGGTGCGCGATCGGTGACTAATATTAATATTAAATTAGATACATGAAAAAAATTATTATTTATTTTGTTCTTGCCCTGGCTTTTTTTGTTCTGGGTTTTATTTCTTTTAATTTTATCAGCGAGCTAAAATCAAACAATAAAAATGCTGATATAAAAAATCAAAACAATACTTACGAAGCCGGCTGGCAAGCGGCCAATAAAAGATTAGTGGATCTGGGAGTGGTTCGGGATACTAAGGAAATTATTATTAAAGAAATTTCCGGTTTTGTGTCTGAAGTTAAAAATAACAAAATTTGGGTTAAAATTGTTCCCTTAAGCCCGTTGCATGATCCGGATCTGGATACCAGAATTATTGGAATAAACAACAAAACTGAAATTAAAAAATTGGTTATAAAACCGGAGGAAGAGTATCAAAAGGAGATGAGCGAGCATATCGCAAAATATGGCGAAACCCCGGAATGGGCTGAGCCAGGCGAAAATGACCTGCCTGATCGTTATAATGAACAGAAAATTACTCTAAATGACATTACTATTGGGAATCAGGTTATTATAAAAACAGAAACTAATATTAGTGAAAAGAAAGAATTTATAGCTGATGAAATTACAGTTTATCCCAATTAAAAAGTGTAAAAATCCGTAAAATATGGTATAATGTGGATAAGTTTATTTTAATTATTAATCTTGCGTTCATTGTTTTAATTTCTAGAATTAAGATAAGGAGCGTGATTCAAAGACTGGAGGTGAATTATGAAAAATAATAAAAAAGGTTTTACTTTGATCGAGCTCCTGGTTGTTATTGCCATTATCGGACTGCTATCCACTTTGGCCGTAGTCGCGCTTAATAATGCCAGGCAAAAATCCAGGGACGCTAAGCGAGTAGCAGACATTAAACAGGTTCAAACGGCGTTAGAATTATTCTTTAACGACCAGCAAGGATACCCCAATTCCGCCGCCGCCGCCCTTCCTCTGGGCGTAAGTTCTCAGAGCTGTTTGGGGGCTGGTGGTTTTGGCGCGGCTGGTGCTTGCACCAATCCTGTATATATGGCCCAGGTGCCAAGCTATCCGGAGCCGTTTACTGATAATACTTGTACTGCAGCTACTTCCGGTTATACTTACACTACGTTAAACCCTGCCACCGGGCTTCCGTCAACATATAGGATTTCCTATTGTCTGGGCGCTGATACCGGCGGTGTAGACGTAGGCGTTAATATAGCCTGTGAAGGCGGAATTGCCGGATGTACCGCTCCGTAATTTTTTAGTGTTTTATTATAAAACCGCCCCGATTTTATCGGGGTGGTTTTTTTTAATGCTATTATTTAATCAGGTTTAAACGTGATATAATAGTTAATATGACAAATAAAATCATTAAAATAATTGACCGAGTTATTGAAGGGCTTATTTATTTAATAGTGGCAATGGTACCGCTTTATTTTGCGATCCTATATCGCGACTTTTCGGTTTTTTCTTTGGACAAAACTGTATTATTTTGTGTTGGAGTTGAAATAATATTTGTTTTTTGGATTTTGAAGATATTAATTAGTAAAAAATTTAGTTTCTACGCGGGCAAAACAAGTCTGGTGGTTTTACCTTTTATTATTTTTTATATTATTGCCTGCCTGGTATCAATTGACCCGGGTGTTAGCTTCTGGGGCTCATATTGGCGGCAGCAGGGATTGTTCGTTTATCTGCATTATTTTATGTTTTTTTTGGTTTTAATCAGCAGTATCAGGGAGAAACAAAAGATAATCAGGATCGGCCGCGCAATTATTTTTTCCAGCCTGCTTGTAAGCATTTA
>JAGLPO010000019.1 GCA_023137275.1 Candidatus Parcubacteria bacterium
TATTAACAATTTTTCTTACCCTATATTATATTGTTAACTCGCTTAGAAAGATACGTTTTATTTATATTACAATTTTTATATTACAATTTTTTTGCCTTTATACTACTTACACTAGAGGGGCCTGGCTGGCTTTTATTTTCGGGACAATACTTTTGCTTTATTATAGATTTTTTAAAGATCAGCCAAAAAGATTATTTTTAATAAAAATTATCACCCCGATTATTATTCTAAGCTCTTTGGTAATTTTAATAATGAATTTAATGCCCCAAGAAGCCTATAAGCGCGGGATTTATAAGTCCCCGCTTCTTAGGGTCAGGAGCGCTTTGGATTTGAATACCGGCTCTTTGGCAATGCGAAAAAAGTATTGGCAAGCCGGAATTGATCTTGCGGCGCAAAAACCGATAATCGGTTATGGGCAGGAGTCTCAGCATAGTTTATTAGTACGATATTACAAGCCTGATTGGTCGGTTTACGAAAAAATCAATACCTCCCCGGACAGAGCGCATAATGAGTTAATAGATATTTTGATAATCGGCGGATTTTTATTGCTTTTTTCATATTTAAGCGTTATAGGAATAATTTTATATAAAGGAGATTTGTACTTGAAAAAAATTAAAAATCCCGAAAAAAGTGTTTTTTTCTATATATATGTTGGATTTATATCTTATCAAATAGCAATATTCAGCAGTTTTTCCAGCATAGAAACCAATGTGTTTTTTTGGCTGTATTTATCCTGGATTTTTTTAATATTAAACGGCTTTAAGGAAAAAAGCCTTGTCGTGTTTAACAATATTAGGAAAAGATTTAATATTTATCTGTTTTTATTATTTTTTATTTTAGTCATTGGCATTGGATTTTTAGTGCGGCTGAATGTTAATCAGGTTCGCGCTGATTATTTTTTTAGAAAAGCTAAAATAAGTTTTTCTGAAAATCGTTATTTTGATATGTTTGATGATTATTCCCGGGTTTTGGATCTAAACCCATATGAGGCTTATTATAAATGGTTTTTTATGTTTAACGCTTTGCAGACTTTGCCATTTATTGACTCGCCTGAATATCGTCTGGAAGTAATAGATCTGGTTGATCAGGTGTACAACGAATACGAGAGCCAAAATGATAATTATGATAAGCTATTTATAGAGGGAAGCATTAATACGGCCAAGGGAAAATATGTGGATGCTTTGTATTATAAAAAAGCTGATGAAGTTTATGATCAATTAGTTAAATTAAGCCCTTATATGCCTAATAGCTATAAACAATGGGGTGATATGCTTAAATTAAGCGGGGAAGTTGATAAAGCTTTGGTAATATATAATCAGGGTTTAAATGTATTGCCAAGTGTTGAGAATAAATATTTAAATCAAGAACATAGAGATCAAATTAAGGCTTTTATGCTTGGACTTTATCATTCTTTGGCAAAAACATATCATACGCAAGGCGATATTGCCAATGCCAAACAGCATTATTTGAAAATGCTTAAAATTGATCCGATGCTGACCCATATATATTTGTTTTTGGGTGAATTATATGAAAGTAACCAAGATTATAAAAAGGCTAAATGGTATTATTCAAGGGGGGCCGGTTTGGAGCCAAATAATGACATCTGGGTAAAAAAGTTATCTGAACTTGAAAAAAATTTGAATTACAAGTTAGGCCCAAAGGGCACTAACAGTAGTCGGGAATATTTCAATTCCTTGACTGAAAATTAATTCGTCTATGAATACTTTTGAAAACAACAAAACTGTTATTGTTCTGGGCATGCACCGCAGCGGTACTTCCGCTGTGGCAGGGGTTATAAATAGTTTGGGCGTGTCAATGGGAGAAAAACATTTTATTAAAAAGGATTATAAAAATCCATTCGGGTATTATGAGGATCTGCGTTTTATTGAGTTAAATAAGAAAATTTTAAATGAACAAAACAATGATATTACTAGAGTGCCATCCGCTGAAAGGATAATGGCCCAAAAAGAAAAATATCGCGATCAAATTAAAAAATTGCTAGCGGAAAATTCTAAGATTGCTTCATGGGGTTGGAAGGACCCGCGCACAGTTTTGACTATTGATTTATTTTATCCCTACATTAAAAATCCTTATTTTATTATTTGCGAAAGAGCGTCAGAGGAGATTGCCAAGTCTCTTAAGCGGCGCGACGGACTGGAATTGCAAATCGGAATAGAACTAGCCGATGAATATAAAAATTGTATTAAAAATTTTTTAAATAATAATGAAATAGATAAATTGCTTTGGATTAAATTTGAAGATTTAATTAATGATTCGGAGAGGATAGTACAAGAAATAAGTGAATTTATTCAAGCTGATCCGACAAAAAGACAATTAACAAGGGCAATTAATTCAGTAAAGAACAAAAATAAAATTAAATTTAATAAGGCTCTGCAAATAATTAAGTATACATTAATGTGTCCGGGAAGAGCTTTTAAATATATAAGAAATAATGGTTTTAAAATAAACAGATGAGTAAAAAAATAAAAATTTTATTTTTAGATCACACTCCTTTTGTTGGCGGTGCCCAGATATCTTTACTGCAGCTGGTTAAAAAAATAGATAAAAATAAATACGAGGTGATGATCGCTTGCTCCAAAAATGCCGAGGCATTGGGGCTTACAAAGGAATACGAAAAAATTAACTGCAAATATGCTTTTTTTTCCTTTGAACGCTTAAAATCAATTAATCCCTTGGTTATTATTAGTTTAGTTAGCAGTGTAATTGATATAATTAATATAATCAGACAAGAAAAAATAGATATAATCTTTGGCAACACAATCAGGGCGGATATTGTTGGCGGTATTGGCGCTTTGCTAACCGGCAGAAAAATAATTTGGTATATACAGGATTTTACGTTTAACAGAATATTTTTTAATCTATTACGTTTTATTCCTAAGAAAATTTATTATGTTTCCAAAGCAATCGCTTGTTTTTATGGAGTGAAATTAAATAACAAGCATGAAGTTCTCCATATCTGGAGGGATTTTCATGAGAAAATAAAACTAGTAAGCAAAGAAAATATTAAGAATAAGAGAAAAAAGTGGGGAGTGGTTGATGGTCAAATTGTTATTGGATATATCGGTCGGCTGGTAGAAGATAAGGGACCCCAAACATTAATATCCGCGATTGAAGATTTGGTTAATAATAAAAAAATAAAAAATATTAAGTGTGTAATAATAGGGTCAGGAGAGAATCAGGAAGGAGATAATGAAGAATACTTAAAAAAAGAAGTAAAAAGAAGAAAGCTGGAAAACAATATTGTTTTTGTTGGTTTTCAAGATGATATACCAACATGTATGTTGGTAATAGACATATTTTGCTTAACAACGATCAAGCCGGAACCATTTTCTTCCGTGGTTATAGAGGCAATGATGTCTAAGGTGCCGGTCATTGGCACTGACGCGGGCGGGACAAGCGAGGCTGTAAAGGATCAAGTAACCGGTTTACTTATCAGTCCGGATAGTCCCAGGGAATTAAGCCGGGCCATATTAAGGCTGATAAATAACAATGATTTACGGATTAAAATTACCAATAAGGCTTATGAATATGTTATAAAACATAATACAGTAGAAATATCGCTTAAAAAAATTGAAAAGACTTTTAATACTTTATAAAAATTTTATACTTTCTTTAAGAAAATTTAATGTTTGATTTGTTATAATTAAAGTAGCACATTGTTAGCGCGTCTATTAATGTGGATAACTTTACAAATTAATTTTAACAGTTTGAATATTCATACTCAGATTGTTAAAACAAAAAAAGCATGAGAACAAGGAGGATAAATAATTTGCTTGCCATAATGGCGGGCGCTTTTTTGATTTTGGGTCCGGGCATGGATCCGGATCTCTTAAAAATCAATATCGCGCGAGCCGCCTTGGCTGATCACGTTGTGATCAACGAGGTCCATATTGACGGTTTGTCCGGCTCCGGCGGCACTGAAGATGATTGGGTTGAGCTTTATAATCCAACAACAGCGCCAGTCAGCCTTGACGGCTGGTCGCTGCAAAAATTCAGTTCCGGCGGTTCCACGCTGTATAACCAGGCTCTTTCAGGGATTATTCCGGCCAAATCTTATTTTCTCGTGGTTCGCAACGGGGCAAGCACTCAGCAGAGCCTTAAAGATATGGCTGACTTGTTAGCAAGCAATTCTTTTTCTTTAGCTCCTGATAACATTGTTTATTTGGTGAATAATTCCATTAATATTACGCCCAGTTTGCCTACCCCCAACATTGTTGATTTTGTCGGCTTTGGCGGCGCGAATTATTACGAGGGCGTGGCCGCGGCCCCTAACGCGAGTGAGGAAAAAAGCATTAGCCGCGTGCCAAACGGCGAAGACACAAATGAGAATGGAACTGATTTTAAGCTTCAGAATATTCCCAGCCCGGAAAATTCTTTTTTTCAGCCCGGCCAGGACGTGGGCGGAACAGTGCTGACAACCATAACGCTGGACAATGAACCGGTTCAGGATATTGGCTCAGCCAACGCCAATATTGTGTTTCAGGTAAACTCGGATGGCAGCGCTTTGATTGAATACGGCTTGGATGATACTTATGGAAACACTGTAGCCGCAGCCGCGATTGCCCCAAATATTACTACTATAGTTAATTTAAGCGGCCTTGAATGCGATACAGCTTATCATTTTCGCGTAATAGCGGAAAATATTGCCGGAGATGACAGCGACACCAGCGCTGACGCTGTTTTCACCACCATGCCTTGCGGCATCAGTCTGGACGCGTTAACCATGACCGAGAGCGCGGCCAAAGCCAATGATGCTTATACCAACGGCTGGGAATGGCAGTTTGACATTACGGTTTGGGATCTTAATGAAACAACTTTAAAAATGAAATTTGACAGCTGGAGCGGTCCGGCCGGGCTGGATGCCGGGGGCAACATGCGCTTTAGCGCGGACAATGGCATTACCTGGTTTGGAATTACTGATAATGACGCTTACCCGGCATTGGGCGCTGACATTAGCGGAATTGACTTAAGCGCTGATCCGGGCCGGCAAGTTACTGTTTTGGCGCAAATGAAAGTCCCGGCTCATACTTTGACCGGTTATTATAACTCAAGCTATGGGATATTAACAGAATAGAATGAAAAAAATTATATTAATTTTTAGTTTGTTAATATTTGTTGTTTGCCCGGTTAACGCTTCGGAGCTAATCGGGCAGATCAGCACTAATCCCAGTGAGTTGTCAGGCGATGAGCCGGATGATTCCGCGTCGCCGCCGGCTAATTCTGGCGCAGGCAGCGGCTCAGATGCCATTTTTATAAATGACATTAAGCAGGATAATGGCGATAAAGAGGATGCAGGTGATAACAAACAAGATAAAGAAATTAAAGTGCTGGGCATCAGCCATGGGTATTATCCGGATAACGCGTTGCTTAGGGCAAATGACAAAAAAATATATATTATTGAGGGGCAAGTCAAAAAGTATATTGCCGGTTTGGATGAGCTTATTAAATATACCGGGCAGACCATCTATGATGTTACGGATGACGAGTTAGCCAGGTATCAGGAAAGAAAGCATTTAAATAATGATTTGATCCGTGAACATGGGAGAGATGAGATTTATATTATTGAGAATGCTCAAAAAAGGCATATTTTAAGCCTGGAAGAATTGCGTGCTAATTATTTCGGGCAGGAGATTTTTAATATCAGTTCCGTGGAAATGAAGCTTTACTCTCTTAAGTAACTCACCTTACATATTTATCGCGTAAGCAAAGTTATAAT
>JAGLPO010000002.1 GCA_023137275.1 Candidatus Parcubacteria bacterium
TTAGCTGCTTTTTTTCAGCTTTTTTGCTTATTGTCTTAATCTATTCATTTTGTTAAGATAATTATAACCAATATGGATATACAAGAAAAAAAACAAGCTGTCAGGGAATTAATGAAGCTTCATTACGGATTTAAAGACTTCCGGCGCGGACAGGAAGAGGCGATTGACGCGACTCTTAAGGGTGAGTCTTCAATTATTGTCATGCCTACCGGCGGCGGCAAATCTTTGTGCTACCAATTGCCGGCCTTGGTGTTAGAAGGAGTAACAATTGTAATTTCCCCGCTTATCGCGCTTATGAAAGATCAGGTTGATAATCTGAATAAAATCGGCATTCCGGCCACATTTATTAATTCCTCCATAAGCTCCATGGAAACCAACAGCCGATTGGAAGCAGTGAAAAAAAATCAGTATAAACTTCTCTATATCGCGCCGGAACGTTTTTTTAATCAAGAGTTTGTTGTTGCGCTTAAAAACATTAAGGTAAGCCTTTTTGCCGTGGACGAAGCGCATTGCATCAGCCAATGGGGCCATGACTTCCGGCCCAGCTATTTGCGGCTCAAAAACGCGGTTGATCTGGTTAATAATCCGCCGGTCATGGCCCTGACCGCCACGGCCACTCCGGAAGTGCGGGATGATATTATAAAACAGCTGGATTTGGAAGCGCCGAAAAAGATCATTACCGGTTTTGCCCGGCCGAATTTGCAGTTTGGCGTAATCCATGCCAGTGAAGCGCGCAAGCCGGCAATGGTGCTGGACGCGATAACAAGCGCCCAAGGCGGATCAGGCGTAATATACGCCGGAACCAGAAAGCGGGTAGACAATCTGGTGCAGTATTTACTTGAAAATAATATTGAGGCAGTCAGCTATCACGCCGGCATGGAAATAGAAGATCGAAAATGGGTGCAAAATAATTTTATGCGCGATAAAGCCAGAGTGATAGTCGCGACCAACGCCTTTGGCCTGGGCATTGATAAGCCAAACATCCGCTATGTTATCCACTATGATATGCCCGGCACGGTTGAAGCCTATTATCAGGAAGCGGGCCGGGCCGGCCGGGATGGAAAATCAAGCCTTTGCTTAATGCTTTATAATTCCCGCGATCGGGCTTTGCATGAATTTTTTATCAAAGGCGACAATCCGTCGCCCTCGCTTATTCGGGAAATTTACAATATACTGCTTAACTACGAAAGTGATACAATACTTATTACTTACGCGGAGATCATGGATAACCTAAGCGATAAAATTCCGGATATGGCGATCGGCACCAGCTTAAAGATCCTTGAGCGCGAAGGCTATATTAGCCGCTCGCGGGAAAAGAGCGGCAATGCTTTTCTTAAATTAAATAAAACCATTGAATACATTCTGGACACTGTGAGCCCGCAAGCAAAAAAACAGCGTGAAATTATTTCCAAACTGGAAAAACGTTTTGGCAGCGAAATCACCAACGGCTGGCAATTCAACCCTGACGAAACAGCTGATATTCTGGAAATCAAACGCGAGGCTTTAATGCGCGCTATTCGCAAGCTAAATGATGAAGGTCTGGTGCAATATGCTCCGCCCTTTAAAGGAACGGAAATAAAAATTATCAAACAAGTTAAGCCTAAAAAATTGGAGTTTAATGAAGAGGCAATGCGAGATAAAGCGCGGGCCGCTCATAAAAAACTGGATAAAATAGAAGATTATGTTTATGATTTTGGCTGCAGGCAGAAATATATGCTTAATTACTTTGGCGACAGCGAATCCAGGCAGTGCGGTAAATGCGACACTTGTCTGGTTGGCAGCGGTTACACCAGAAAACAAAGACCGCCTCAGCGCAAAACTTCAAAATTTGAAAAGCCGATCCAAGAGCTTGATGTGCTGCCGCCGAAAGAAAACAGCGGCTTAAGCACCAAGCTGACCCAGCTGGAAACTATGGAACTGTATAATAAAGGCAAAAGCATTAAAGATATTGCCGAGCTGCGCGAGCTGTCAAGGAGCATAGTGGTTGATCATTTAAGCTATTTAATAGAAAACAAGTTAATTAAGGATATTGAAAAATTAGTAAACAATAAAATACAGAATAAAATCAGGCAGGCGATTGAAAAAGTCGGAATGGAAAAACTCAAACCTATTTTTGAAGAGTTAGAAGAAAAAATAGATTATGATAAGATTAAGATAGTAGTCGCATTGGCTAGGCAACAGACAAATTATAAAAGTTTATAAAAATAAATGTATGTTTAGCGAAGCTGAATTTGAACAAATCGTTTCTGAAGCAATTAATGAACTGCCGGAAAAATTTCAAACGAAAATGAATAATGTGGCAATATTAATAGAGAATTTTCCCAGTCCTGAAACCTTGCGTGAATATGGGATTCGCTCCAAGTACGGATTGTTCGGCCTTTATGAAGGTTATGTTCAGTCCAGCCGCCGCAATGTCGGAGTGGTAACTCCGGATATGATCACAATTTTTCGTATGCCCATACTTAAGTCTTGCCGCACCAGAAAAGAGTGCCGGCAGAAAATAATAGAAACCGTTAAACACGAAATCGCCCATCATTTTGGTTCCGGAGAGCCAGGCGCACGGAAAGCAAGTAGGAATTAGTTTGAATATTCAATATATAAAAACTACAGAGTTAACTCTGTAGTTTTGTTTTTAAGCCTGTCCTGATTTTATTTCCGTGCCCCCGGAGGGATTTGAAAACTCAAGAGCCAAAAATAGACACACGGTTATATTGGATAAAAACTGATTTCTTAAATAGTATAACTGTAAATTAGCTTTCTCATTCTTATTCACTAATCACCAAAAGTAATCATTCTCTCTCACCCCGTGGGCAATATTTGGGCAATGACCCAACAATATATATAGAGGGGGGGGGATTGATTGCTGGTTTGATCTATTTTGGTTTGATAAAAAGTTAAAATAAACTTTTAAACCAGTTATTGCAAAAGACCACTAAGACAGGTTTTTGATATTTGAAAAATTTTATTTAATATTAGTGTATATTTTATGTGGTTAACTTGTGGAAAGTTTTGCTATACTTTTACTTGACAATTGGAAACCTTTGCTGTAATATATTAATATAAGCCCCAAATGCAATTAATAAGTTAATTTTTCAAAATATGAACAATATTGCCGAAAAAATTAAAAATTATAGAATTAACATTGGAATTTCGCCCTCAGAATTATCAAATATATCTGGGCTCTCTTTGGGCTACATAACAAAACTGGAAAAGGGTGACTATAAGACAGTTTCTCTGAAAACATCAAAAATGTTAGCTAATGGTCTTGGAATTTCACTAAAAGATTTTCTTGAATACATTGGTTATCTCGAAAATAAAAATGATAATGATAATCCAAGTTTACAGATGATTATGCACGCACTGAGAGGTGATGTTTATTCTCGTGAACAGGTGGAAAAAATAATTAGTTATGCCAAGTACGTCAAACACGAAGCATGCCCAGCAAATACTGCCTTGCAATAAAGTTAATATAAATAATTTGCATCCGTATAACAGGGTGCGTTACGATGCTTGCTTAAACAGGCTCATTGATTATTATAAACGATGGACCGCAGATGTTTTCAGTAGTAGCGGCTTGGTTTTTCCTGTGCAAACCAAGTTAATTGAGGACTACCTAGGAGGATTTGAATTTGAATATATTGGTTTTAAAAAAAGTGACATTAGTGGTGTGAAGGTTGACGGTTTTTTTAGACCTGATTTCAGTACGGGAAAAGTGCTGATTTTTTTTAGAAAAGATGTTTGCCTAGAAAGACAAAAGTCTACTAAGGTTCACGAATTAATACATTTTGCCCAGTTGTTAGACCCAATGTTCCAGGAGTATATTAATGATATTATTAAACATAATTTGTTCCATCGAGATGTTGTATACACCTTGATAGAACGTGCGACTGAAAAAGCCACTGCAATCTATTTAATGCCTTATAATAACTTTTTCAAAAAATATAAAGAGGTAAAAAGCGTTAAGGAAGTGGCTGATTATTTTCAAGTATCAAAGCAAGCGGCTAGAATACGCTTGCAAGAGTGTGTGCAATTTGCATATTGATAAGTAATTAATATATCACAAAATCTTAACAAAGGCCTGAAAGAAGTAAAATAAAATTATGGAAACTGAACAAAATATCCAAGAAAAAACTAAATATAACATTTATTTGGACGAAAGTAGCATAGATAATCCTGGTAATAAGTATATGATAATCGGGGGTGTTTTTGTTGCAAGAAATAGGGCTAGGGAGGTAATAGGTCAAATTAAGGAAATAAAGAAACGCCATAACTTTTTAGGTGAAATAAAGTGGGTTAAAACCGACAACAAAAAGGAAAAATTTTTAAAAGAAGTAGTTGATTATGTGATAACTCAGGTCCCAGAAACAATTAGTTACCACGGAATAGTTGTAAACAAAGAAGACGTTGATTATGAAAAATATCACGATGGTGATAAGGAGCTTGCTTTTTTTAAATTTATGTATGAGTTGCTGGAAAAAAGGTTAAAAAACAATAAAGAATATTACGTATTTCTAGATTTTAAGCCAACTAGCAAGGAAAGGGTAAGGAAATTGAATGATTTTTTAAATAGTTTTATTTATTTTAATAAAGATAATTGTAGCATTAAACACTTGCAGGCTTATGACTCCAAGGAAAATATTTTAATCCAGGTGGCTGACCTTTTTTGTGGAGCAGTTGGTTATCACCACAACAACTTTCCAGTTAATACAGCCAAGGACAGGATATGTAATCATATAGCAGGTAAGCTAGGAAAAAGCAATTTACGGTTTTGTTCTCCCCCTTACGAAAAAAAGTTTAACATCTTTTGTATTTCACTATCATAATATGTCAATTATTGAAACGCCACCATCACTAACTTTTGGGACTAAAGATGAGTATATCGATAGACTTAGGCAAGAATACAGTCAACCAATTGCAATACCTGAAGGACTCAGTGTGTTATTTTTTTTAAATGAAAATTGGAGGTGTGAACATTTTTTATGTGGTAAAAATCAAACTTCGGTCAACAAGCAACGTGCAAGAAGAATTTTGTGGATTAAATTTATTTTAGAAAATCAGGGAATTAGACTAATAAAAAAAGATTTAAATACGAATAACATTTTATTTATTTGCGAAGAGGTGTTGCACGTTGTTATTTGCTCAAAACTAAGAAGAGGTGATCTAAAATGTTTCACTCACCACCCCTTCAAGTCAGAAGATATTCAAAATAAATATGCGGATCAAACAAGATTTGCAGGACTACGTTTTTAATTAAAAAAGGCTGTTGATTAAGCCTCAACAACCTTTAGAAAAGGTATGGTACAAGTATACCAAGGGTATACTCCCGAATACTTATACTGTAGCATATTTTAATAAAAAAACAACCCTTTCGGGTGTATAATTTACTAATTTTTATCTATTATTTACCTAACTTTAGTAATTTAGTTTACTATTTTTATTAGCATAATTCTAATAACAATGAACAGAAAATCGCCAACATTTTTAGATGGTGGAAAACGAAGAGTAAGATGTCCTGATTGCAATTCGGTTCTTGCTAAAAAGGGTAAAGGCGTGATTGAAACGAGGCTGACAGACGATTGGGAAAGACCTTATAAGTGTTATAAATGTGGATGCAGGTTTATTATATATTCACCACAAAAAACTACAGAAGAGATTAAAAGAATTATCTATACAACCAATGTCATTGATTGAGGGATTAAATAGGCAATTTAGAAAAGTGACAAAAACAATTAGCATATCCACTTTCCGTATGCCCATACTTAAATCCTGCCGTACCAGAAAAGAGTGCCAACAGAAAATTATTGAAACCGTTAAACACGAAATCGCCCATCACTTCGGCTCTGGCGAGAGAGGCGCCAGAAAAGCAAGTAGGAATTGATACTTGATTTTTTTTAATAATTATGTTAAATTATATAACGAACTCCCTAAAGGAGTTTTTTATAATTTTAATCTGAATGGCACTCGTAGCTCAATTGGATAGAGCACTTGGCTTCGGACCAAGGGGTTGTAGGTTCAAGTCCTGCCGGGTGCACTCTGAATAACAATTAACATTTAACTTTTAACAATTAACTATATAATAATTTTTATTTTTTGAATTTAAAGTGTTGGGAGATTTTATTAAAAGACCAAGAAATTAAATGTTAACAGTTAACATAAGGCTGGGTAGCTCAGTTGGTTAGAGCGTAGCACTCATAACGCTAAGGTCGCGGGTTCAATCCCCGCCCCAGCTACACGATGTAGTATAAAGTATAAAGTCAAAAAGTAGAAAGAAAAAAACAAAACAAGAAACTTTTTACTTTTACCTTTATACTTTTTACTATACCGCCCCTATAGCTCAGTTGGTAGAGCAGCTCCCTCTTAAGGAGAATGTCGGGGGTTCAAATCCCTCTGGGGGCACAGAAATAAAAATCAGGACAAAAGTCCTGATTTTTATTTTTGAATTCTGCGCCTACTTTATTTTTTTCATTTTTTAAGCTACAATTTAGATATGGAATTTATATCAAACTCAGAACAAGACACTCTCCGATTTGCCCGCAAATATGCCAAAAACCTTAAACCCGGACAAATCCTGGGTTTAATTGGCTGTCTTGGGGCTGGAAAAACCCTGTTTACCAAAGGTTTGGCAGATGGTTTGGGCATTAACCAAAATATAAGCAGCCCGACCTTTAATTTAATGCGGCTTTATGAAATTAACAGTCCAAAAACCAATAAAGAAATTAAAAAATTCTGCCATATTGACGCTTACCGGGTGGAAAATGAATATGAAGTAATAGATGTTGGCGCTGAGGATTATATGGGCAAAGCGGATTCTGTCACGATTATTGAATGGGCAGACAAAATTAAGGATATTCTGCCCAGCCGGACAATTTATATTAATTTTGAAATAAAAGGCAATACCAAAAGAAAAATAACTATTACTGAGCCGGAGACAAAGAAAAAACCAAGAGCCAAAAAAAATAAATAGTATTTTGAGTGAATTATTGGGCTTTATTAAAGTCTTTTTTTATTGATAAAAAAATCAACAGAAACACGCTAACCACTATTAACGAATCAGCCAGATTAAAAACGCTAAAATATTTTAAATTAAAATAATCAATTACTCCCTGGTACTTAAATCGGTCATAAAGATTACTGGCAGCGCCGAGAAATATAACACTTAATAATCCGGCATTATAAATATGGCCGGATTGATACTGCTTGATCGCGATAATCAAAACCATAAAAAGAATGGCGATAATTGATGTTATGAGAACTGACCCGGACAAAGGCAGAGAAAAAGCAATGTATTTATTAATAGCCGGATTAAAGGTAAGCCAATCGCCTATTATACTTAACTCCGCTTTGTCGCCCAGCTTAAGGGCGCAAGCCTTTAATAATCTATCTAAAACCACAAAAAAAACGGCCGTTGATAATATCCAGGCCATTTTTTTATTTAAACCAATCATAAAATTATTCTGCAAGAGATCTAGGCGACTCTATAAACAATCTCTAAACATTATGGCAGGCTCTGTAATTTGGTTTTGCATTCAATACAAGCGCTGGCCACCGGACGAGCCAGAAGACGTTTCTTACCAATTGCTTTTTTGCAATATTTACATATTCCGTAACTATTATCTTCAATGCGTTTTAAAGCATTATCAATATCCCTAAGAGAAGACTCTAAAACCTTATCAGTAGCTAAATTAGTAGAATATTCACCGATCTCTTGCGCGTTTTCATCTGTTTTGTCTCCAAAATCCGGGAATTTAACCTTTTTACTATCGCCGTCCCCGCTGGCATCAAAAATATCAGCCAAATCCTTATTAATTTGTTCTTTGCGCTTAATTAAGCCTTGTTTTATTTCTTTAATTGTTGCTGAATCAATATTGATGTCAGCTGGTTTATTATCAGACATATTTATATAATTATTTAAAAAAATTCCTTGATTATTAACATTCTAATTATATAATATAACTAATATTTTAGCAAGATTAAAGTATTTTTGAATCAAAAAAGGGGCCAGACAGCCCCGTTTCAAAATGAATTTATGAGCTAGAAACTGACCCCTATCCCTAAGAACTTGCATCAAGCTCATACTAGATAAGCTAGAAAATCCCATTCTCAGGGTTATAGGGTTTATATCCCGACTTATACAAACCGGATTTTACCAATCGCATGGTAAAACCCAATTTAGAAATAAATCAAGATTTACCTTTTTTTTGTTTTTGTTTTGCTTGAGCCTGTCTGATAAGTCGCTTTCGTAACGAAATTCCTAATTTTTGCGCAGAATTTTTTAATAAATTTTTGAGCTTATGCCTAAGCATAGGTGAAAAAATTTAGGAAAAATTATGCCGAAAATTTGGGATTGCAGTAGAAATGGACTTATCAGACAGGCTCATGGCCATGTCGAGACTGGCCGATAAGGATTAGTAAAAACCTTTTAATATGTTTATGTACAAAATATTTTTTACTTAATTTTAGTATAACACATAATTATTCTTTAGTCAACGAGAAAGCCTTTAAAATGTTATGCTAATATTAAATAAAAAAATAACAAATAAATTTATATTTTTATATTATTTTTTTAAGTACACACCCACATATACTAAAGTCCCTATTTTATCCACATTTTGGGCTATTTATCCACAACTCCTGTGGACAAAAGTCCACAGAAACGTGTACTAAAAGCTCTGTATTCATCAAACTTATATTAAGGCCTGGACGGGCCCGCCTACGCCTTACAGGCTTCGGATGGATAAAAGTCGCCTTGATTAATCATATATTACATTGAGGCCACGGCGGGAATCGAACCCACGAATAACAGTTTTGCAGACTGCCGCCTTACCGCTTGGCTACGTGGCCCAAATTTCAAATTTATAATAACATTTATTTTTAGCTTAGACAAGCTTAGACAAGTTTTTCCACTTTAAAAAGGCCGTTTTGGCCTTTTATTTTTCTAGTATTATATAACCAATAATGGCCTTCGGCCTTTGTTTATTAGTGGTTTAAAATCTCAATTTTAGCTATTTTAATACCGAATTTTTTGGCATCAGCTTTTTCAAGCATCCAAATGTCTAATCTATCTGAATATTTTTCATTCATTCGGTCCCGAACAATAAATACGCGGCCGCCAAACAGATCCGGGATGCGTATTTTGGTCCCAAAAGGCAGCCAATTAGCCGCCACCGAATCTTCTTTGGCGTTTTCACACAGATTAAAGCCATTAGCTGTTATGCAGGGCGTGGAGTCGCATTGAGCAACTTCTGAATTATAGGCGGTTATAGTATGGTATGACTCTCTGTTTACTTTCAGATCTTCATTATCCGGCAGGATATTATTAATTATCGGCAACACTTCTTCAATAATAGGAATTTCTGGAGTATTAGCTAAATCTTTACTTTCGCTGGCTAAAATTGGCGCCGGGAAAAGAAAAAAATCAAATACTATCACTATAATAACAGCTAAAATTAATTTTTTAGCTGTTTTAAGCTTCATGTTGCGAAATTCTTTTTTCTTTAGTTCTTCCATTGTTTGTAGTTATTTCCAGTATTTATAGGACTTACGCGTTTGAATTATATTCATAATCACATTAGCTAATATTATTTAAGTAAATAAATGCGTAAGTTGTGATTTAATACGGATAAAAAATACGGATAAAAAAAATCCCAGCGCATGATACAAGCGCTTAGGGATTTTCTATTTATACGTTATCACACATTTAAGTCCACGTCAACCTGGACTGTCAAATTTTTACTTCTTGACAAATTATTTTATATTTAGTATAATATTATACTAAATATTAAAAATCTAAATAACCAAAAAAATAAAAATTCAAAAAATTTAGGGAGGATCTTTAAAATGAAAAAAAATACTTTAATAATATTTGTTAGCTTGTTGGCATGTGTATTTTTTTCAGGCTTATCGGGCTGCGGCTGGAGAGCAATTAACCTGGCTAAAGCCAATTTCATTAAAAAAGTAGGGGAAAACCCGAAAAAATTTAATAAAAGCAATTTTAACCTTGTTGGGCATCTTGTTATTGTGAACAACCTGCCCAACGACCGAAATCTAATTCCTCAAAAGGAAACGAGGATGGAGAAAAAACAAAGATTAGTCAGGGAATTGAGAAACAAAAAAAATGATAGCTGAAATCGGCTATTAAAAAAGGGTGTTGTCCGCTGGATAACACCCTTGCTTTATTTTAAATATGAGATGCTAAAATTATCCTCCCCAAGGCAGAGCATTAAAAACAAAGTAAGTAATAGCATACGCGCTTACTACAATAACCAAGCCAATTATAGCTTGCCTGATTGTTTCTATTGCTTTAGTAACTTTGCTTTCATCACCGCCGGCCATCATCCAGCCATATCCGCCTATAATTATTAAAATTATAAAAATTATTGCCAGCAAGCCAAGAAAAGCTTTAATAACCATATTAGCTAACTGCCCCAAAGAAATACCCTCACTAAACCCGGAAAAAGCTACAAAACGCGCTTCGTGCTGATCTATCTCGTCTAATACACTCTCATCAATTAAACCGGCCGTGACAAAATTAGCCGCAAAAATTGAAATTGTAAAAAATAAAAAAATAAAACAAACTAATTTTAAAATTTTTTTATTATATTTTATCATATTAAAAATTTATATTCATTATTACTCAACTAAAATATTTTTTTATTAGCTAATGTCAACTATTTATTAATAGAGTGTATTGTTGCGTTATAACTATTTTAGAGTAATAATTTAGTGTATATAAAAAGATAAATCGCATACGAACCTACAGTAATTACCAAGCCGATTATCGCTCTTCTGATGGTCTCTTTAGCTTTAGTAAGCTTAGCCTCATCACCGGCCGCTGTCATCCAATTATAGCCGGAATAGAGCATTAAAGTAGTAAAAATTATTCCAAGCAAACCAAGAAAAGAATTTACTATTAACCCGACAATTTCTGATATTGTATATTTTGTAGCTTCAGCATAACCTGATTCTTCTCGGATATCTTTTAAGGCGCTTAAAGGCTCAGCGTCCCCGGCAAAAACCAAATAAGGTAGTAACAATATTATTACCAAACAAGCCAGGATCAATACATGCTTAATTGTTTTAACCATATTTTTATTTATAATATTACTATTCAACTTCTGGTGCTTCTAAAGTTTGGGAAGCTAATTGATCAAGAACAAAAATACTGATCGCGTAAGCCGAAAGCACGATTATAAGGCCGATAACCGCGGCGGATATTAAATTCCTGGCTCGCTTAACCTGGTCCTCGTTGCCCTTGTCAGTCATCCAAAGATAGCCGCCGTACACTAACAATGCTAAAAATATTACGCCCAAGAGCGACAGCGCTGTTCTGATTATTATCGCGATTAAAGAATTAACATTATTAGTATTGCTGTCCACATCATATCCGGCTCCCCTTGCCGCTGAGCCTGCTTTATGCCAGGCACCTAGCAGGGTGGCGTCCGTATCGGCGATTACTGCCTGAGTAACCGGAAAAAATACAAAAAAACAAATAATAACAAATAATAAAGCGTATTGTAAAATAGTTTTATTCATAAATCAAGAAATTGCCTAGAGATTATTTAGAAAGTCGTTCTTACAGCGAAAGTTTAACTTCTTTAAACAGTTTCTAAATGGCTACCCATATTTTCATCATCACAAGATTAGTAATCGCGTAAGCGGCCAAAACAATAATCAAACCGATTATCGCGTTCCTGATTATATCGCGGGCCTTGGTAGCCTGTTTTTCTTCACCCCGATCAGTCATCCAGATATAGCCGCCGTAAATCAACAAGATTAAAAAAACTATTCCCAGCAAAGACAATAAAATCTTAATTACCTGCCCGACGATCTCGGCAGGATCTTTGGTGTTAAAAAATGACGGATTGGTGCCGCTTAGGTGCCCGGTTTTGCCGGCAGTTGTTGTCAAACTGGAATCAAAACTTTCCTTAAAAGAAGTGCCGGCCTGTAATTCATTAGCAACAAACCCTAAGCCGGATATTAAAAAAATAAAAACAATTATTACTAAATATTTTAGTTTAAGCATACTATTAATTATTTGGGAGACTCTGATTTTACACTGGTTAAAGCATCGCCAACATAGCTGGTAATGGCATAGGCGGCAAGAATTACTACCAGGCCCACAACCGCGGACTTGATCAGCTCTTTGGCTTTTTCCACCTCGCTTTCATTGCCCCTGGCCATCATCCAAATAAAGCCGCCGTAGATCATAAGCCCAAGAAATAATACTCCGACAAAGGCAAGGATAGCGCCGACGATCTGGCCGATCGCGGCCGGCAGATCCCTGGCCACAGTGCCGGGTCCGGTGTCGCTCTTTGAGCCGTCATAGCCGATGCTGGCGGATTTGTTTAAGCCATCCAGGGCTTGTTTAGCTCCTGAATCCGTGGCCAAAACAACACAAGGCAAAAAAGCAAAAATAGCCAACACGGCTATTAAACAAATAACTTTATTAAATTGAAATATTTTTGTTTTTATATTTAAATACATATTTTTATACTCCAATATTTAGCCGGCCAACCAAGTAAAGTTAGCCGGCTCATATATTAGAATCCGCCATTAATCGCGTTCTCAGTCATTTCAATAACAAAACTTGTGATAGCAAAAGCGGAAATAACGATTATCAAACCGATCGCGCCGGCAGTGATAATTTTCTTGGCTTTTGCCACCCGATCTTCATTGCCGCCGGCCGTCATCCACACAAAACCGCCATAGAGAATTATACCAACCGCGATAATGCCTAAGAAAGTAAGCAAATACTGGATAATGCCAACCGCTGTATCGCGAATATCCTCATCGCCGGCAGAAGCCAGGCCAATATTTTCGGCATATCCAATACCCAGGTCAATCGCCTGTACGCTTGGCGCTATTAACAACCCAAGCAATAAAATTATTGCCCCGATTTTGACAGTCAAATTTTTGGGTTTTAAAAACTTCATAATTTGAATTTGATCAGAATTTTAGGCCTCCTTAAGCATTACTAAAACACATTCTAATTTCTGTTAATAACAGAATTCAGCTTGAAAATCCGCTTTTTAAAAGTAAGCGTATTTTAGAATTCGCCATTGATGGCGTTAGTCGTGATCTGAATAACAAAAGTAACGATAGCGAAAGCGGCCAAAATTACTACCAAACCGATCGCGCCGGCAGTAATAGTTTTCTTGGCGCTGGCTATTTTGTCTTCATTGCCTCCGGCAGTCATCCAGCGGAAACCGCCGATAAGGATAACTACTACCGCGATGATCCCCAAAAAGGTCATTAAATACTTAACAATGTCAACAGCAGTATCGCGAACATCGCCATTTTGAGAGGCCAGCCCCAGATTGGTGGCATAATTCAAGCCTAGGTCAGGCTGAGCCATGGCCGGCAGGGCAAACGCTGAAACAGCCATAAACATTACTGTGAACATGGCTGCGAAACAAAACAATTTTTTCATAATTTTCACTTTTTTAAATTATTAAATTTTTTATATTAACTGCGTTCCTTGTTGGAAGCAGATTTTTTTATTTCTCGTTGTTAATCAGATGTCATCCATACAAAACCGCCATATTGGCATGTTTAGAAGTCGCCATTGATGGCGTTAGTCGTGATCTGAATAACAAAAGTAACGATTGCGAAAGCGGCTAAAATAACTACCAAACCGATTGCGCCGGCAGTAATAGTTTTTTTGGCGCTGGCGACCTTGTCTTCATTACCACTGGCTGTCATCCATACAAAACCGCCATAGAGAATTATGCCAACCGCGATAATTCCCAGAAAAGTCATTAAGTACTTAACAATGTCAACGGCAGTATCGCGAACATCGCCGTTCTGAGAAGCCAGCCCCATATTGGTGGCATACTCCAGGCCTAGATCAGGCGCGGCTACAGCCGGCAGGGCAAGCGCCGCAACAGCCATATAAACAGTTGTAAACATAACCGCGAAACAAAATAATTTTTTCATAATTTTCATTTTTTAATATTACACTGCCGAAAACGTGAGAGCTTCTCAACATTCTCGGCAGTGGGCCTCTTTGATTATTAAGGGGCCCGCTTATAATTAAAATTCTCCTGATATAGCGTTGTCTGTGATTTGTATCACAAAAGTAACTATCGCGAAAGCCGCCAAAACTATTACCAAGCCGATCATTCCGGCCACCAAAAGCTTTTTAGCTTCAGCCACTTTATCCTCGTTGCCGCCGGCTGTCATCCATTTAAAGCCACCAAGAAGAATAACTATTGTAGCAATAATACCAAGAAAGGTCATTAAGTACTTAACAATGTCAACAGCAGTATCGCGAACATCGCCGTTTTGAGAGGCCAGCCCCAGATTGGTAGCATAGTTTACACCTAAGTCAGGCGCGGCCAGAGTAAAAGACGCGCAAAAACTAAAAGCAAACACAAAAATAAAACTAAAAACGATGAATTTTGTAAACATTTTGTTCATAATTCACCCCCTTTCCATATTTACGCATACATTGAATGTATGCGTTAAAGGTTATTTTGTTAAATTAACGATTTTGAATAAATGTTAACAAAATTTTAGTCAAGGAATTTAAATATTCCCGACTACTGTTAGTGCCCTTTGGGCATAACTTGTTATTTATTAACATTTCCTATATTATAACAAATTTACAAGTAAATAACAATAAAACACACCCGCGGTGTGTTTATCATATATTAAATTTAAGCGCATAATTATCATCTATTGTAATTTCCATATTTTTAGGAAATTTAATATACGCGATTTATTTAAGCAGTAAATCTATTTGACAATAATTTTATCAATAATCCCGTACTTTTTAGCTTCTTCGGCGGTCATAAAACGGTCGCGGTCCGTGTCCTCCTCAATCTT
Source organism: Candidatus Parcubacteria bacterium (assembly GCA_023137275.1). Classification (GTDB taxonomy): domain Bacteria; phylum Patescibacteriota; class Patescibacteriia; order Patescibacteriales; family UBA12075; genus JAGLNE01. The sequence continues at coordinate 14,827 of JAGLPO010000002.1, forward strand.
GGCAAACTTTTGTCCGGTATGATTAGCTAATATTTTATTAAGCCTGGCCTTTACCTTAAGAATATGCTCGGCCCGAATCTTAATATCGCTGGCCTGGCCTTCAGTGCCGCCCATGACCTGGTGGATCATAATTTCCGAATTGGGCAGAGCGAATCGCTTGCCCTTGGTTCCGGCGGCCAGCAAAGTAGCGCCCATGCTGGCGGCCATGCCTACGCAGATCGTGATCACATCGCTTTTAACATACTGCATAGTGTCATAAACAGCCATGCCTGACGTAACCGAGCCGCCCGGAGTATTGATATAAAATTTTATATCTTTGTTTTTACTCTCAGCGTCAAGAAAAAGAAATTGGGCGATTATAATATTAGCGACATGATCGGTAATCGGCTCGCCTAAAAATATGATCCGGTCTTTTAACAGCCGGGAATAAATATCATAAGCCCGCTCATAATGGCCGGTTTTTTCAATTACAGTTGGAACTAATGGCATATAAAAAATTGATTAAAAAAATATAATTTAAGAATAAACTAAGAATAACTTATTTTATTCTTTTCGTCAATCAATATTTTAAAAAATCCGATTTAAAAAAATTGACAGGCTTACATTATTTGCTATTATTAGTATAGTATTAATTAGACTTGAGTGCACAATTAGTGTCTGCTGTAATTTTCATATTTCGGTAAATTTTGCATAAAAAATTTTGGCCTATATTATCACATAAGCAAAAATTTTTTCTGCAAAATTTCCTCAAAATCTGAAAATTTCGCTACAATACTAATTGTGCACTCAAGTCTATTATAAACATAAATATTATGACAATATTAGGAATTGAAACAAGCTGTGATGAAACCGCGGCCGCAGTTGTTAGGGGCGTAGGCTCAGAGACGCATGGCAATGCGTCTGTACAAGTACAAGTTTTATCAAACATAGTTTCCAGCCAAATTGACATCCATAAAAAATACGGCGGCGTTGTGCCTGAGGTGGCGGCGCGCGAGCATGTCCTAAAGATCCTGCCGGTAATAAACGAGGCCTTAAAAAAAGCAGGGATAAATCGTAGGGGCACGATTAATCGTGCCCCTACGATTGACGCGATCGCGATCGCAAACGGGCCGGGCTTGATCACCTCGCTTATGGTCGGGGTGGAAACCGCCAAAACCCTTGCATACGCCTGGAATATTCCAATAATTCCTATTAATCATATTGAAGGGCATATCTACGCGAACTTTATTAGACAGCAGACGACAGACGACAGACGACAGGAAATAAAATTTCCGGCTGTTGTTTTAACCGTGTCAGGCGGGCACACGCTGCTGGCTTTGATGAAAGGGCATGGGGATATAAAAACCATTGGGCAAACCAGGGATGACGCGGCCGGCGAGGCCTTTGACAAAGGGTCTAAAATGCTGGGTCTTGGCTACCCGGGCGGACCGGCGATATCAAAACAAGCAGAGAGTTACGAGTTACAAGTTATGAATTACGAGATCAAATTGCCCAGGCCAATGATTAATTCTGCTAATTTTGACTTTTCTTTTTCCGGGTTAAAAACTGCTTTATTGTATAGCCTTAAAAAAGATAAAAACTGGAAGAAAAAAATTCCTGAATACGCGCGTGAATACCAACAGGCAATTATTGATGTTTTAATTTCTAAAACCATCAAAGCCGCTAAAAAATATAATGTTAGTACCATAATGCTGGCCGGAGGGGTTGTTGCTAATCTGAAATTACGCTGCCAGTTTGAAAAAATAATAAAAAATAAACTGCCGAATATTAATTTTGTGCTCCCAGACTTACAATACACCACAGATAATGCCGCCATGATGGCCGCGGCTGGCTTTTTTAAAGCAAAGCGAGATGAATTTACTCCTTGGCAAGATTTGCGGGTTGACTGTAATCTAGAGCTATAAAA
>JAGLPO010000020.1 GCA_023137275.1 Candidatus Parcubacteria bacterium
ATATTTAGTGCGTAAGGTGAGTTAAATAACATTTTATTTGACTTTTTTTGCAAATTTTAGTAAAGTAAGCGCATAAAATAACAAATCTAAAGGAGAATTCCAAGGGGTTTGTTTTTTTGTATCTGATCCTTGAAAACAGAATATTATGATTGATTATAATGGTGTATTAACAGAAATATTAGATAAGGGAGAAAAATAATGAAAATGAAGAATGTGGAAATTGGGAGTATTTGTGCAGCCTCCGGAACAAGGAATTTTTTTGGTGAAGGGTGGCCTTATCATATTTTTTTTAAGGCTATTTTGTGGTTTTTCGGAATTTCTTACAATTTAGAAAATGCCACATTTATTTCAAAAACTGGAACAATTCAACCGCGTCCTGGAAATATGTTGTTAAAGAAAGGTAGCTTTATGCCAAAGTGGCTGATTCCTGATTGCATTAAGTTCAATTTTTGGTTGGGAGTAATGTTGAATGCGGTTGGACTTACAAACCCTGGCATAAAACAACTTTTAAAAGCGGGGAGGTGGCAAAAAAGAATCAGAGCATTTGGGATATCTTTTACTTGCATGGGGAATACTTTTGAAGAAAAATTGGAGGAAGTACGGGAATTCGCTTGTCTTTTACGGAAAGAGTTGCCATTTTTTTTGACTCAAATTTTTATTCAATTTAATGTGTCTTGCACTAACACGGAGCATGCGACAAAAGACATGCTCCGAGATTCTATTGAACTGGGGCGAGAGCTTAAACGGCTTTTAAATTTATCACTTGATTTGAAGGTAAATTTGATTGATGCTGATTTGGAATTTGTCAGAAAGGTTGAGAGGTCAGGTGTGTATGATTGCATAACCTGCACAAATACATTGCCGTGGGGAAGCTTGCCCCAATTAATTAATTGGGTAAAAATTTTTGGCACGGAAGAATCACCATTAAGAAAATATGGAGGAGGTGGTTTATCGGGTTGGCTGGTTTTTCCGCTTGTTCTTGAATGGTTGAGGATGATGCGTACAAATGGCGTAAAAATACCCCTGAAAATTAGTGGTGGAATTATGAACGCCAGATGTGTTGTGAGGTTAAAGAAATTCGGTGCTGATGCTGTTGAAATTGGAACAGTTTCCGTTCTTCGTCCTTTTCGAGTAGAAAGGATTATCAAGTGTGCAAATATAATTTGGAGGAGGTTAATATGAAGAAGATAACGTTTAGGATGTCAAGTGATTTTCACGTTCATTTTCGCGATGGCCCGATGCTTAAAAAGCTTATTTATTGGATTGCAAGTGTGTATTATTACGCAGTTGCCATGGGCAATACGAAGCCGCCGATCGTAAGCGGAGAGCAGGTTGCCAATCATCGAAGTGAAATTTTAAAAGGTGCATCAGAAAGTGGGCTTCCGAATTTTCAACCGATCATGACTGTGATGTTGGTTTATGGCATGACACCGGAAATATTGGAAGGAGCTTATCAAGCAGGAGCCAGGGTTTTAAAACTAATTCCCGGCGGCGCTTCAACTGGATCTAACCATGGGGTGGTACTATGGGATTTACCGCGTTTTTACCCGGTTCTACAAAAAGCCATGAAACTTGGAATGATTTTTTCAGTCCATTGTGAGCTTATTGTTAATCCTCAAACAGGTAAGAATATTTTGCTATATGATCAGGAGAGAATGGGGATTAAGTATTTTGATGACGTGATCAAGTATTTCCCAGAACTTAAGATCATCTTTGAACATATTTCCAGTAAAGAGCTATGTCAATATTTTCTTGATCTTAACAGTAAATACGTTGCAGCCGGATTTACGGCTCATCATCCTTATGTTTCTTATTTTAATGTTTGCAATAGCGAAAACAGGATAATAAATCCATATTTGTATAGTAAGCCGATTGGTAAGTTTCAAGATGACATTAATGCGGTTAGAAGATTAATGACTAGCGGTCACCCACGGTCGATTTATGGCTCTGATCTTGCGGCCCATCCATCGGAAGCTAAAGAAAATAAGCCATACGCAGCCGGGATTTTAAACCTTCCCAAGATAGCTATTCCCGATCTCTGGCAGAATGTGTTTTTGTTTGATCTGGGTCCAGGAAAAAAAACCAAACAGATATTTGAGAATTTTACTTCAGGGAACGGACTTAGGTTTTACAATCTTCCGGATTACGACAAGACCATGACCTTAATTAACAAGAAATGGAAGACACCGCGGCTGGTTGAAGGCATGAAGGTTTTTAAGGGAGGCGAGTATCTTGATTGGCAGATTATGAAAGAAAATATGATCCGATAGTTATGAATTAAAACCAATAACGTTTTACAGAAAAGGAGAGTTTATCATGAACGAAAAACCTATTATATTACCTTATGACGGATTTAAAAACGCAGATAATTTGTTACAGGAGATTGATACAGACCTGCAAGACCTTGGCATTTTGGAGATGCTGTCTTTTATAAAAGTAAATGACGTTGTATTTATGCCACCGTTTAGCGCGGTAGATTGGATTGTCAAGTTATCGGAGATCATTGATAAGTATGCCAGACATATGGATGTGGGGATATTTCTTGATCTTAAATTGGCGGACACCAGCGGAACTTTGAAAAACATCGCTACTCACTTTGCCCCTTTTCAGCAAAAGATACTTACGGTGCGGTCTAATTTGTCAGGCAAAGGGTATCTGGAAATACGCCGAGCTCTTCCTGATGTGAAAATTGCTCTGGTTAGTTTTTTGACAGATAATTCGGAGCAAGATTGCCTTGAACAATACGGTTTATTCCCTGAGGAAAAGATTTTGCATGATATGAGAATCGCTCAAAGGAAGTATGAACGATGCCACGATGACGACGACCCACAGTTTGCTTTTGATATGGTGGTTTGTTCTCCAAAGGAAGTTGCTTATTTGAAGCGAAACGAATTATCCATTTTTAACAAGTCATTTGAGTATATTTTACCGGGTATTCGCGATCAATGGATGGACAAAGGACAGCAGGTCAGAGCCACTGGCGTTGCTGAGGCTTTAATTGATGGCGGGGATTATGTTGTGATGGGTTCGCAGATGAAGAAAGGTAATCCTAAAAAGGGAATTTCAGCAAAAGAAAGTCAAAGACTGACAAAGATTGAAATTGACAGGGCTTTATCAGAAAAGAGAGGTGTGTAATGGAAAAAATATATAAAAATGTCGCTGACATGATTTTTGCAAAAGAGTCTTTTAAGTTCGGCGCATTTAAGCTTAAGCTTCATGAAGAAGATCCGGATGCTCCTTTGTCGCCATTTTATATTAATCTACGGGATAAAAATAATCCTAAACCAGGACCGCTGGTCATTGATGATTATGTCCTTATTGCTAAGTGTATTTTTAAGGCAATTATAGGATGGGGTGATGACATGATATTTGATGCCATTGCAGGGATTCCACGCGCAGGTGATCCAATCGTTAAGGCGATGATGTTGATTGATGAAACTACAGACATTAATCAGGGTGATTACAGAATTATCCAGCTTGCCAAGGAGGAAGACGGTGAAAAGAGAAGAATTGTACCGCTTCCTGGATTTGAATACCGCGATGGCGAACGAGTTCTCCTTGTTGATGATCTGGTAACAGGAGCCAATACAAAACTTGAGGCAATAAAAGCTATTGAATCATCCGGTTCAAAGGTGGTTGGTCTGGTTGTTTTAGTTGATCGCCAGCAAGGAGGCCGTGAGCAATTAAAAAAAGCAGGGTATAGATTAATATCCTGTTTCACTATTAGAGAATTATTTGGTTATTACAAGGCTACTGGAAAAATCAGTGGCCAAAAATATTGGGAATGTATTGATTATATCAATAATAATTGATGCCATTTTAGATGAATCAAAAAAGGGGTGATGCGCAAAAGCTGCCATTCTGGTATGCTACCGCGTTATTGCCTCTTATTTTTTTTGGAAAATAATGATTTTAATATAGATTAAAATATAGATTTCTACCAAATTTAATAAAGGGGTTTACTTTCGTTTTTTGTTCGTGTATAATAAAGATATGTGGAAAAGTCGGTTTTTTGGTAAGAATAAATAAATCTGGTATAATAATAGTTAATAAATAAATATTTTTATGCAAAATTCCAATTCATCAACCCAGACATCGCTGATAAAAAATATGTACCAGATAGCTGGTAATGATTTGATCATCGGCGATGAGCGAAAATACGTATTGCGCGTCAAAGACCTGGATGAAGAAGACAGGCCGCGGGAAAAGCTTAAAAAGCGCGGGCCAAAAGCGCTAAGCGCGGTTGAGCTTTTAGCCGTGGTTTTGGCAACCGGCACCCGGAAAGAAGAAGTTATGCAAATGAGCGCCCGACTGATAAAGGAATATGGCAAAAAAGGCGTCGCTTGTCAGACTGACCCAAAAGTATTGGCAACCGAGCTTGGGATCCCGGAAACAAAAGCCTGCCAGATCGTTGCCTGCTTTGAGTTGGGCCGCCGTTTTTTTAACGACTCAAAAAACGGTAGGATCGTAATTCGCACCGCTAAGCAGGCATTTGAGTATTTAAAAGATATGCGGGAACTGCCCAAAGAGCAGTTTAGGGGAATTTATTTAAATAGCCATTATCAGATCATTCATGATGAAGTGATATCAATCGGCAGTCTTACTTCCAATATTGTTCATCCGCGGGAAGTATTTCGTCCGGCTGTTACTTACGCGGCCGCGGCTATTATTATCGCGCACAACCACCCTTCCGGGTCGGTCAAGCCGACGGCTTCCGATATTATGGTAACTGAGCAGCTTGTGCAAGTAGGCAGGATCATGGGAATAAATATCCTGGATCATGTTATAATTTCCGGAAATAAATACTTAAGCATCCCAATAAAATACGATTAACTCATGTTACGCACTTATCA
>JAGLPO010000021.1 GCA_023137275.1 Candidatus Parcubacteria bacterium
CACGTAAAAAAAGTTATAATTAATAAAATTTAAACAAAAACGAGGATAAAAACAAGTTTTATCTTAGCATTTTTGCTTAAATTTTATTAATTATAACTTTTTCCAAGGTAAAAATATTTAGTGCGTAAGGCGAATAACTAGTTAACTAATATATGGATAGAGAATATAAAATAACATCTACCGGCGCTGTCGTTTGCGATGATTGTTTATACCCGCTAAGGGAATTATCGCTGGTAATTTTTGACGGTCTTGATACAAAGAGAAGAAAAGAGCTGAATTTTCATGCCGAGCAGGATGACTATTTTGGTACTCTTGCCACTATATTAAATAATCTGTCAGGGGATGATTTTAGTGTTAATACCATGAAAAAAGTATTAAGCGAATTGCGGGATGATCTGGAATATATGCAGGATAATTATCGTCTGGTAAAAAAATAGCGCGCATACAGGCAAATATGGTATAATAAGATTATGAAAGGGAGCCGATCACTCTTAAAAAAGATACTGTTAATAGATATCGTTATTGTTATCTATATTATTTTGACCAGCTCAATTATAGATTACCGCTCGGAGACGAAAGTGGCCGGTATATTTGTTGATTCAATACTTAAGTGGAGCGAAGAACAACACGGAGAGTTTAGGCAGGTGATTGAACGGGAAACTAAATTAAGCGTGAAGCCTGATGAAGAGCTGTTTTTAAGATTAAAGGGAGAGATACTTTTACAAGTGGAATCTGTTGGCGAAGCCTGGTGGCTAAACCCGGATGATAAAAAGCGGTATTTTTTGGGCCGTCCCGGCGACACCTGGCGGACAATACAAAATAAAGGAATAAAGATCGCCAGTGATGAGTTAGTCCAGTATTTATATTTTGATAAATCTTTTCCTCTTATTACGGCCGGTAGATTTGTAATAAATGAAGATGATCTAACAGATGTTTATTATGTATTGCCAAAAAGCTTAAAAGGAATTAAGCTGAATTCAGCCCAGGAGGCCTGGGAGGTGATGAAGGAGCAAGGTATGGGAATTAGCAATGAAAATATACGCAAATTATCAGTCGCGCAAATTTATGACAAGTAAAAAAGAAAATAAAAAAAACTATAAAAATAATTATAGCGTAAAAAGAGTGGGCGGGCATTTGCATAAAGTGATCCCGATCGTGGATGGAGCTGGAAAGGTTCTTCATTACGCGATCAAGCCCTTAATGGTAGAGTTGCGTGCGCGCGATTTAATGCAGATAGTTGTCGGCTCAGTGCTTTTGGCTATTCCGGTTGGGTTTACCGAAGAGGTTTGGCGCTTGGGGCAAGAGCTGACAAACGTCAGCATTGCTTGGTTTGCGTTATTTTCGCTTACTTTTATCGCGGTTTTTGTATATTCAAACCTATATCACAATCATTTTAAAGGTTATGAATTTGAATATATAAAGCGGGTTTTGGCCGTGTATATAATTTCTCTAACCGTGGTTGGAATATTTATGACCTTGATCGGCAAGTGTCCCTGGGGCATTGATACGGCGGTAGCGATAAAGAGGATTGTTATCGTGGCCTTTCCGGCCTCAATGAGCGCCACTTTAAGCGACATGGTTAAATAATAAGGCTCTAGACTAGCAAAGGT
>JAGLPO010000022.1 GCA_023137275.1 Candidatus Parcubacteria bacterium
TAGTGCGTAAGGTGAGTTAATTATATAAATTATAATAACTTAATTTGCTTTATTTTACAAGCTGAATATGATAACATAGAAGTAGCATCTATTTTAAAATATGACAGATACTAATAAAATTCAGGAACTTTGGGAGCAATTTAAAAAACAGGGGACTGACAATGATACTCTTTGCGATCTGATCAAGACTGTGCCGTTAATCAGGGCAAAGGCCTTTGCTTTGCTTAAGGAAAAAGGGATTAACAATAATAATTTACGATTTATTATTGAGCATGTCCCGGAATTGCGCGATGAAGCCTGGGGTTTGCTGAAAAAGAATAAGCCCACCACTAATGAATTGAAAAATATAATTGAATATGTTAAGCCCTTAAGAAAAGAGGCTTGGAAACTTTTTCTCAAAGCCAGGCCAAGCCATTTGGAAATAAGGGAAGTGGTTCGGTATGTACGGGAATATAGATTTTTGGCCTGGAAAAAATTATTAAAGGCCAATCCCAGAACCCAGGATTTTCTTTATATAATTCGTTTTGTTCCGGAAATAAGGGAGCAAGCCTGGAAAAAATTGCTAAAGAAAGATCCGGATGTGGATGATCTGATGAATTTGATCAAGTTTGTGCCGGAAATGAGAGAGCGGGCATGGGAAGAGTTTAAAAAAGTCAGGCTGGGCAATGATATGCTTCGGCGGGTTATTATTGAGGTGCCGGAATTGCGGGAAAAAGCCTGGCAGGATCTACAAGAACAAGGCGCCAGCAACGATGATCTGTGTTTTATAATGAAAGATGTTAAGGAATTGCGCCACGAAGCCTGGGCCGAATTTTATAAGCGAGAGGCCACTGGCGAGGATCTGCGTTTTGTTATAAAAAATATAAAATCCTTGCGCGGTGATGCCTGGCTTAAATTAATAGATGAAGGGGCGACTAACGATGATCTTTGTTTTGTTGTTAAGGATATTCGTTCGCTTAGACAAGAAGCCTGGGAGCGGCTGCGTGAGCAAGACCCAAGCAGGAACGAGCTTGAATTTGTGGTTAAATACGTGGAAGAGCTGCGAGGTGAAGCGCAAGAGTTGATCAATAAAAAAAATAAGATTACCTTGGAGCAGTTTAAAAAAGTATCAAGCTAAAATGAAAGATAATTTTCAACAACTGGGAGATATATTCAATGCCAAGAAAACCGCGAAAGCGCCGGCTTATCAGTGGCAGGATTTGGCGCTTAGGGTAATTAAAGAATTGCGTGTTCCGAATTTTAAGCGCAGCGCGGTTTTTAAAGTCTGTAAAGAAAATTCAAAACCGGTTATTGAGCAGGCGTTAAATGATACTAAAGAACTATGTAAAACAGGGAATAAGTGGCAATATTTTTTTAAAGTCATTTCCGTTTTATAATCTATGCTAGATAAAATATTCAAACCGAAAACAATCGCCGTGATCGGCGCCAGCGACAAAAAGGAAAGTGTTGGTTATTCGCTAATGGATAACTTGATCAATTCAGAATATGACGGCATTGTTTATCCGGTCAACATTAAGCGCGATAAAGTCCATAGTATTAAAGCCTATAACAGTGTTAAGGATATACCGGATCAGGTTGATCTGGCGATCATTGCCACTCCGGCCAAAACCGTGTCCCAGGTTACGCTTGAGTGCGGTGAATCCGGAGTAAGCGGAGTGGTGATAATTTCCGCCGGATTTAAAGAGGTCAGTCAGGCAGGGGAGAAGATGATGCTGGAAATACTTAAAATAGCCAGAAAGTATGACATGAGAATAATCGGCCCGAATTGCCTGGGATTTATGCGTCCAAATTCACACTTGAACGCTACTTTTGCTTCCACGGTTGCTCTACCTGGTAAATTAGCCTTTATTTCCCAGTCCGGGGCGCTGGGAACAGCCATTCTTGACTGGTCAATTAAAAATAATGTCGGTTTTCGTTATTTTGTTTCCGTTGGTTCAATGGTTGATATAAGTTTCGCGGATCTAATAGATTATTTTGGCGAGGACCCGGAAGTAAGCAGTATTTTGATATATATGGAATCATTGAAAGACGCGCGGCATTTTATGAGCGCGGCCCGGGCGTTTAGCCGGCAAAAACCGATCATTGTCCTTAAGTCCGGGCGAAGTGAAGCCGGATCAATCGCCGCCAAATCGCATACCGGGGCTATTACCGGCAATGACGCCATATTTGACGCGGCTTTTGAACGCGCCGGCATAATCCGGGTTGATACGGTTGTCGGCCTTTTTCATACCGCCAAATCCCTGGCCATGCAGCCCCGGCCTCGCGGCCCGCGTATGGCGGTAATTACCAATGCCGGCGGGCCCGGGATCATCGCGACCGACGCCCTGGTTTATTCCGGCGGCGAGACCGCTAAACTGGAGAAAAATACTATCAGCCAATTAGATAAATTTTTGCCCGCGGCCTGGAGCCGAAATAATCCAATAGATATTCTCGGGGATGCCACTGCTGAACACTATCAGAAAAGTATGGAAATAGTGCTTAAAGACAAGAATGTTGATTCTGTGTTAATAATACTAACCCCCCAGTCCATGACTGACCCGACAGCGGTAGCTAAAAGTTTAACTGAATTGGCCAAAGGGAGCCAAAAAACCATTTTGGCCGCCTGGATGGGCGGCTACGCGGTGGCTAAAGGCAGGGAAGTTTTGGAAAAAGGCAATATTCCGGTATATCGCCAGCCGGAAGACGCGATAAACTGCTTTATGAATATAGTGAGTTATTCACGTAATCTGGAAAGCCTTTATGAAACTCCGGCGACTACACCGCACGCTTTTAACCCAAAAATAAAAGCCAATCGTGAATTACTGGATAATATAATCAAGTCCGGCCGCGATATTCTTACTGAGGCCGAAGCCAAAGAATTCATCGCCAATTATGAAATACCAATAGCAAAGAGCGCGATTGCCAAAACAAAAAAACAAGCCGAGGTAATGGCAAAAAAGATCGGTTTTCCGGTTGTTATGAAGATCCTTTCACCGGATATTCTTCATAAAACAGATGTCAACGGAGTTAAGCTGAATATTAATTCAAAAATTGAGGCCGGTAAAGCCTTTGATAACATAATGGCAGGCGTTCGCGCTAAAGAACCGGATGCGTTGCTTAATGGAGTATTTATAGAGGCCATGGTTAAGAAACGATACGAGATATTGATCGGCTGTAAAAAAGATTTGATTTTCGGTCCGGCTATTGT